>RFHZ01000066.1 GCA_003696125.1 Nitrospinota bacterium | reverse complement strand
TCCCAGGCCTCACTGAAAAAGGCATTCACCTCTGCCGTAGGGATCCGCTTGCGAAATTCGGTCATGACCTGCCGGATCAGAGGGAAGATCTTGCTGACCCGTTGCCCAGTAAGAGCAGAGACAAAGAGCACCGGGGCATAGGCCAGGGAGCCGAGGCGCCGGCGGATCTCCTTGATGTATACTCCGGTCGTGGTTTCATCCTTGGAGACGAGATCCCACTTGTTGAGCACCAGGATGGCCCCGCGTCCCCGTCTCTCCAGGTAGGAAGCGATGCGGACATCCTGGTCGACGATCCCCTGCGTCGCATCGATGACCAAAAGGGCCAGGTCGCACCGGCTGATGCTCCGCTGCGCCATCCGGACGCTGTACTCCTCGATCTCCTCTTTGATACGGGATTTGCGGCGAATACCGGCCGTATCCACGAAGAGGAAGGTTTCCCCTTCTACTTTGACCAGCGTATCGATGGCATCCCTGGTCGTCCCCGGGGCATCGTGGACGAGGAGGCGTTCCTGGCCGAGCAGGCGGTTGATCAGGGAGGACTTGCCCGCATTGGGCCGTCCAACCACCGCAATCCTGGCCTTGATCTCCTCTTCTTCCCTGCGCGAGGGACGATCCTGGTGGAGCAGGGAGGTAATCCGGTCGAGCAGGTCTCCCACCCCCCTGCCGTGCATGGCAGAGATCAGAAACAGCTCCTCGAGTCCGAGCTGGTAGAATTCGTATCCCCGTTCTTCGTGCTGCGGGGCATCCACCTTATTCACCGCCAAAAGCACCGGCTTTTCCACGCTGCGAAGCAGGGCGGCAATATCGAGATCGAGCGGGGTCAGCCCCTCTTTGCCGTCCACCAGGAAGATGAGCACATCGGCTTCGGCAATGGCGTGTTCGGTCTGCTCCCGTACCCGCCCTACCAGATCGTCTCTGGCCAGGGGGTCCCATCCCCCCGTATCGACCAGCACAAAACTCGTTCCTTGCCAGGAAACCTCGGCATAATTCCGATCCCGGGTGAGGCCAGGCACCTCGGAGACGATGGCCTTTCGCTGTCCGATCATCCGGTTGAAGAGGGTCGATTTCCCCACATTGGGACGACCAATGATCGCCACTACCGGTCTGGCCATGCTTCTCTTCTCCCCAGGTGCTCTCCCCTCCAGTCTACCGGGAGACGAACCCGCTCTCCCTGGCGGTTTTGGTAAAGTAGATATCCTTGTTGCTGTCCATGATAAAAGAGCTGGCGGGTGATCTCTACATCCCGACAGCAGTACTGGATAAGCCTGGTCATGTCTCCGGCTCGAAACCATTCCAGCGCCTGCAGGCCGTCTCCGAGCTTGGGGATGCGCAGGGTGTGCTCGGCGAGATGGGCCAGGCTTAAGCGAAAACCGAGTCGTCTCTGCACATCCTCCAGTATATCGAAAGTCGGGATGGTGGAAAAGGGAAAATCGGTATATCCCTGGAGAACCGCATAATCAAAACGCTTGATGTTGAAGCCAACCACCAGATCGGCACTGCGCAAGCGCTCGATAAGCTCGGCCACCTCGTCCTCTTGAAAGACTTCAAACTCCCCTACCGTTTCATCCCAGACCACTCCCACGGCGAGTCCCATCGCCTCTTTATGCTCCCAGCCCCCCACCTCCTCTGCACTGCGTTGTGTTTCCAGGTCGAAGAAGAGGATCTGGCGGGGAGGCTGTATGACCCGGCAGGACCGGGACTCCTCCTCGCCGGGCAGGAAGAGGAGAGGAGACTCCTCCTCGAGGGTGCAGCCCTCTGCGAGCAGGGTTTCCAGGAGCAGGATGGCTCCCCCTTTATCCAGGGGCTTATTCCCTGATCCGCATTTGGGGGAATGAATACAGGAGGGACAGCCGTCGAGACAGGGACAGTGGGCGATCAGGTGATAGGTTTTATTCAGCAACTCTTCGATGATATGAAAGCCCTTTTCCGCCAGCCCGATCCCTCCCGGATAGCCGTCATAGATGAAGACCGCTCCTCTCCCTACCTGGGGGTGGTGGGCAAAGGAGATCCCACCGATATCATAGCGGTCACAGAGGGCAAAGAGGGGAAAGAGAGAGATGGCGGCATGTTCCAGGGCATGCAGGCTCCCCATGAAGTGGTGTCTGGCCTGCTCCACCCTTTCCTGCACCGCCGGATCGATCTCGATCCAGAGCCCGACCGTCTCAAAGATCTCGGGGGGGAGGTCCAGGGCATGGGAACTGATCGGGATCTGCCCCTGGATCCGCTTGCGCTGGTACCCGACCACCTGCTGCTGTACACGTAGCCTGCCGAGTCGTACCCGGAAGTTGCGGACCACTTTACTCGCTAAGCAGGCAAGGATTTCCGTATCCTTCTGGGTAGCCGGCTGGGTGAAGTAGTTGACCTTGACCGGCAGGGCCTGCACCTCTTTTTTGGCCAGGTCGATATCGGTGACCAGGTACTGCCTGGCCCGGTGGAGATAGATCGCTCCCGGGTGACACTCGTGGAAGAGTTTGCTTTGT
>RFHZ01000660.1 GCA_003696125.1 Nitrospinota bacterium | reverse complement strand
GACCAGTTGCTCGGCAATCTCTCGCGTCAACCCCTCGTCGCGCATGAGACGTTCTACCCGCACCTCAAATGGACAATAGATATGGACACGTAGTGCACTGGGGACATCGCGTAAGAGTATGGTCGCTGCTCTGCCCATGATCACCACATTCCCCTGGGAGGCGAAGTCATAGATGATGGTCTGGATCATATCGAGGTACGCTTTGTGGCGCATGGTAAAGAAACGGGTGATCAGATTGGGACGCTTTTCATGTACCTCTTCCAGTTCGGGTTTGACATACCCGTACTCTTCGGCGGCATCGATGAGCTGGTCGGAGCCGATCAGCCTGTATCCCAGGCGTCGTGCTACCTCCTCTGCGATCACATATCCCCCGCTCCCCAGTTGCCTGGCAATAGTAACGATGGCCATCTGTTCGTCCCTCCCTCGCAGGCTTCCGTGCTTTTCTCTTTACGTCCCGATGCGTATCGGACTGACCAGTCCCCGTAGGGTGGCGATGACACTCTGGGCAACCAGCCGACCGGTACGGGGGTTTTCGGGTGAAGGGAGTCCCTCCATGGTCATGGAAAAACGAGCACTATCCGCTTCGACCTCGATATGATGCGTGTTGCGGGTCAGGTGCGGGTCTGCCCAGATCTCCAGCCGGGTCCGGTCAGGACCGATGCCGGCCAGGCTCAGGGCTGCTGCCACATTGACATTGGCCGGGAATCCCTGGGCACCCTCCCGGGCACTCCCCTCAAAGACCTTCAAAGGGGCCTGGAGATTTTCGATGGTGATCCCATGTTGTACCAGATAAGGAGCGCCGGCTAAGGAGGCGGGTGGTTTTCGGGTGGTGATCTTGACCGACCTGATCTCCCCTTCTGCCGCAGCACGTACCGCATCCAGGCCCAGGATGGCACCACTGGGCACGATAATGCGGGCCCCATGCCGGATCGCCATCTCAGGAAGCTCAGGATAGGCTAACAGGGCCCCTACGCTGAGCGGGACAAAGACACGACCCGCCTGGACAGCCGGGAAGGCTACCTGGGGAAAGACCGCTGCTGGCAGGCACTCGACCACCACGTCGGCCTGCTGGGCCAGTTCGGGTAGCGTTACGATCGATACCGGATGGGTAAAGGAGGCCAGATGGCGTTCGGCCTTGGCCACATCTCGTACGGCAACCGCACGGAGTTCTAACCCTGGAATACCGGCATCCAGGCGGCGTGCTACCGGTAGCCCAATGGCTCCCAGGCCAGCAATGGCGATTCGCAGGGGATTTTGACCAAGAGACATGGTTACACCCGTTCTAGTAAAGCTTGTTGATAACGATATCGACCTGTGCCTTTCCGACCTGTGTCGGGTTGCCTGGGAAGACCCCTTCCATATCCCCGGGCTGAGGAGGACCGACCTTGCCATCTTTGTCGATCCGCGCTACTATGTTTACCGAACCCTGGAACGCCATTCCCGGCATCATCACATCTTCCTGGGTCAGCCAGTATCGGAGAGGGAATTGAGGAGCAACGATACGCTGAACAGCCAGGGGGGGCCCACCGTTGGTTTGTCGGGCAATGATAAACAGCCGGTCCTGGGGAGAGAGTTTATCGATCAGGGCCGGATCTACGGTGATGGTTCCTGATATGGTGGGAGCCTTTTCTGCCCATAAACTCTTCACCCGGTCGCATGCGGTCAGCAGCAGGAGAAAAGCCCCAAGAAACAGCCAGTACTTCACTTTACCCGATCTCGCTCTGCAGAACACTGGTGACACTTCCCTTTCTCTCTTCTTTGTCCCGTATAAAAGGCGTCTATGAGTCGTCTGCTTCTCTCCTTCCCCTGTCCCCTCTGGCTCCTGGGATGATAACCACAGCAAGACCATTCTGGGTGATCGGTGATGAGAGCAACGGCTTAGACTATAGCATAGTTGTAATAGAAAAGCAGGTGTTTGTCAATATGCTTCCTCGATTTGCGTCCCCTGGATCTCCGTCTTCCCCGTCCTGGCTTGTCGTCACCCT
>RFHZ01000659.1 GCA_003696125.1 Nitrospinota bacterium | reverse complement strand
CCGCGAACCGATCAGGGTGATTTCATCGATGACCAGTTGCGCCGGGTTCCAGCGGAACTCTCCGGCATAGGTACTCTTCAGGACCAGTGTCCCCCGGGGACGCAGGGAGCGCAAAGCCACCTCGAGTCCACTCGGAGCACCAGAGGCTTCGATGACCAGGTCGAACTGACGAGGCGTGTAGGCGGACAGAAGGGTGGTTTCTATGCCCAGAGGCTGGAGGAGACGGAGCTTGGTAGGGTGTTTTCCCACGCAACAGAGGGTACAGCCGGTGGTGTGCACGACCTGGGCGATGAGCAGGGCCAGCTTTCCATCTCCCACCAGCAAAACGCGATCCTGGGGGGTAATGGTCACCTGATCGAGGATCTCCAGGGCAGCGGCCAGCGGTTCGATAAAGACCGCTTCCTGATCCGGGATGGAGGCAGGGACCTCATGCAGATTGCCTATCGGTAAGGTGAGGTATTCGGCAAAGGCGCCATCACGCTGTAAAATCCCTAATACGCTCCGGTGAGGACAGTGCCGGGAGAGGCCGGCCTGGCAGAAAGTACAGCGCCCGCAACCGCAGTTGATCTCCCCCACCACCCGCCTGCCTACCCAGTCCGAGGCCGCACACTCGACCACCTCTCCCACAAACTCATGCCCGAGAATTCCCCGAAACCCCATGTAGCCCCGCGTAATCTCGAGATCGGTATTGCAGATGCCGGCCAACCTGACCCGGATCAGGGCCTCATCCGGCTGCGGTACCGGTGTGGGAACCTCCCTCACCGACAGCTCTTGATCAAAGACCACCGCTCGCATCTCGTCTCTCCGGCAACCGTTCTACTCCTCTTCTCCTGTGGCCAGCCAGCGCAGCGCCTGCCTATACTCCTCCGGGGTGTTCAGGTTGAAGAAGAGGCGGCCGTGCGGGAAAAATCCCGGGACTCTTGACAAGAGTGTCAAATGAGAATCAAAAGACGGGATCTGTCGAAGAAGACCTGTCATGAACTCAGGCTTACCCTTTGATAGGTTCACGCAGTACCAGCTTCTCCAGATACCACCACCAGTGAGAGCAAGGCACTGCAGCGCGACGACGCAGTTCGCTCAGTGGGCCTAGCGTACTGATACGTTCGTACAGGAGAGGAATATGGTGGAGAAAGAGGCTATCCGCCTCTTCCAGTTGAGCCTGCTGAGCCTCATCCAGTTCACTTTCCCTCAAGGCAAGACTACTCCGTATGTCGAGGAGCTCCAGGATCTCAAATCCACTCACATCTGGAAACCGGACCGCTTTCACATACTGTTCTAAGAGCTGCTGAACATTACTCATGGATAAAGTCCTCTATACGACCAAGCAACACAAACCCCCGCTTGGCCAGATATGCAGAAAGATCATCTGGTGGAAATGCTGTCTCCATGATACCATCCCCACCAAAGATGATCAACCACCTCCTCCCCTCTTCTTTCCCGCTCACCGCATAGTAGTCTCTTGTCCCCAAAGGATAATGATAGACCAGGCTCCCTGGCTCCTGTAATACCTTCTGAATGAGCGAATTATAATCGTCAACCGTCGCCTCACCGGGCAGATG
>RFHZ01000658.1 GCA_003696125.1 Nitrospinota bacterium | reverse complement strand
GGGAGGGATGTGGCCAAGGCGGTCATCTACTTCATGGCCGCCGACTGGGTCACCGGAGAGGTGACCGATGTCAACGGGGGCTATCTGATCGACTGAGCACTGCTCAGCTCAGGAGCACGTAGCGCTGGAGGAAACGCATCACCGCCGTGTAGAACCGCTCAATGGTTTCTGCTTTGCGCCATCCGTGCCCCTCCCCGGCATAGAGGTGATACTCATGCGGCACACCTCGACGACGCAGCGATTCGACGATGGTATCTGCCTGGTCACGCGGTACCACACGGTCCTCTTCCCCCTGGAAGACGGCCAGCGGGTCCCGGATCTGGGCAGCGTGAAAGACCGGTGAGCGCTCCCGGTAGAGAGGGGCGGCCGCCGGGAGGGGTCCCACCAGCGAATCGAGGTACCGCTCCTCGAACTTGTGCGTATCGGTGGCCAGGGTGAAGAGGTTGCTGACCCCGTAGAGACAGAGCCCGGCCCGGAAGAAACCGGGATGCCGGATGAGGCAGAGGAGCACGGTAAAGCCGCCGGCACTCCCCCCCATCACCACCAGGCGCTCCGGGTCGGCACGACCGGTTTCGACCAGGTATTGGGCTCCTCGCACCGTGTCTTCCACGTCATAGACCCCCCAGTTACCGTACAGCTTCTGCAGGTATGCCTTGCCGTACCCGGTGCTTCCCCGGTAATTCACGGCCAGGACCCCAAAGCCACGGGTGGTGAAGAACTGCACCTGCGCGTTATAGGTTGCCGTGGCCTGGCTGGTAGGCCCTCCATGCACCAGGACGATGAGGGGAGGTTTGCCTGGACTGTGAAAAGCCGGGTTACGCGGGGGATAGAAGAGCCCGTACACCGTATCCCCGTTCGCAGCGGTCCAGCGGATCGCCTCGGGCCGGGAGAAGGCATCGGCCGGTATGCGTTCAGCCGTGCTCCGGGCATGGACCCGCTCCGGGGCAGAGGAGTTGAGCTCCAGGCTGACCACACGCGCAGGGATGGCCGGTGCGGCGACCACGGCGGCCAGGCGGTCGTGATGCGGGGAGAGGACGGGTTGCATCAGGTCGGTGTAGCGATCCAGAGGGGTGGAGAGGGGCCGGGCAGTGTCACCATCGATGGTAACACTCCACAGGCGAATGAACCCCTCCTGGTTGTATGTGTAGAGGATGCGTCGGCCATCCGCGCTGATGGTGTAAGTGCGTACCCCCTGCTGCCAGGCGGGACGGCCGACCTCACCAGGGGAGGCTTCCCTCTCTGCAGGAGAAGGGGTCAGGGGACGGTGCTCGCCGCTGTGCAGGTCGTACCGGTAGAGACGATTCCAGCCGTCTGCGTCGCTGATGTAGAGGAGGTAGCGGCCATCAGGGGTAAAGCGTGGCTCGGAGACGGCCACCCCGTCCTCTGCCACCAGCACCGTCTGCCGGGCCAGGGTGGGGAGTCGGGAGGCGTCGATGTGCAGGGTGCCGAGCAGTAACCGGGTGCTATCCCAGGGCATGTGCGGGTGATCCCATTCGATCCAGGCCAGCCGCCGGCCATCCGGATGCCAGACCGGTTGCATATAGAAGTCGGCACCGGTAGCCAGCTTTTGCGGCCAGAACTCGCCTTCGGTGTCGACAAGGGCCAGCATATCGACCCGGTGGTCGGTGTGCACGTAGACCAGCCACCGGCCGTCAGGGGAGACGGCAGGAGCAGCGGCAGCCCCGAAGGGAGGGCTGACCGGTTGCGGTTCGCCATGCGCCAGGGCCAGTCGATAGAGCCGGCCGCTCTCCTTCTCTGCATAATAGACGTGACCGTGGGCAACGGTGAAATCCCCTCCCCCGTACCCGACCATGGCCCGCACGTTATGCGTCTGGGTGAGGTCGCGAGGCGCGTCGGCATCGAGTCCCTGCGCCACCAGCACTCCCCGGTCAGAGCGCCCCTCCAGCCAGACCAGGGTCTGGCCGTCGCTGTCCCACTGCACATCGCCCAGGCGTAGACTCAGGGCCATGGTGGCCGGGGTGAGGGGGCTGTCCCATAATCCATAAGGACGAGCAGTAGTCGATCCGTGCATTGCCGATCTCCTTAACTCAGTAACGAGTAAAGTGATGAGTAATGAGTAATGAGTAATGAGTGATGAGTGATGAGTAATGAGTAATCCTTTGTGCCTGATATATTGTTGTCAAGTGTTCTGTGTCCGGCGCGTAGGGGCGCAGCGCGCTGCGCCCCTACCAAGGTGTTGGTGACCTTTGTGCCTTACAAAGACAGCCTCCTACCCGGTTTCAGACGGCTTCAAAACGTCTCTCCTCTTTTGCAATGCCTGGCGGCGTTGGGTCAGCCCGGCTCCCAGGATGACCAGGATCGCCCCCATGAACAGTTGTGAGCTGAGCGGTTCTCCCAGGATCAGCCAGCTGAGCAGGACCCCAAAGAGGGGCTGGCTCAGGCTGATGACGCTGATGCGGGAGGGAGGGTAGTGCTTCAGGAGCCAGGTATTCCCGATGAAGTTGAAGCCGGCCACGATGGCACCCTGGTAGAAGATGGAGAGGAAGAGGAGACCGGTCCAGCGATAGGGGAGCGGTTCCCAAAGGGTGCTGGCCATAAAGAAACTCCCCCCACCGACGATGGCCTGGGCGAGCAGCAACTTGGCCGGATGGATAGACTGCACCACCCGGGCGGTATAGACCAGGCGCGAGCCTAAGAGCCCTCCCGAGATCAGCATCAGGATGTTCCCGAAGAGCAGGTCTGAGGCGAGCCGGAGGTTTTGGGAGAAGACGACCACCACACCGGTATAGGCCAGGGCGATACCCAGGGCCCTGCCCGGCGTCAGGCGATCGCCAGGGATAAAGAAGTGGGCCAGGAGGGCGACCCAGATCGGATAGGTGCTGTTCAACACCACCCCATTGCCGGCCGTGGTGTAGGAGAGACCGATGTTCATGAAGGCGAGCTGGATGGAGAAGAGGAGTCCCAGGATCAGCAGGCGTCCCCACTCCTCCGCTCTTACCCGCAGGTCTGCTCCGCTCAGCCGGGCCCAGAGCAGCACCACAATCCCTCCGACCAGGAAACGCATCCAGCCGAGCCGCAAGGGAGGGGCATCCCGCAGTCCTAGCTTTATGGCGATGCTGTTCCCGCTCCAGAGGAGGGAGAGGAGCAGGGCAAAGAGGGCCGGTCCCAGCGTCAACGGCCTCCGGTCACCAGTCACAGCGGTCTCCCTGTATCCTTTGCGTTGGCGCATCAGCGGGGCTTCACCGTGCCTCTTGAAAATCGGAGGCGTATAGCGCGTCCAGGCGTTGCAGGACGGTGGGAGGGAGGGGACCCAGGGTGCTGGCAGCCACCGCCTCATCCACCTGTTCCGGGGTAGAGAAGCCGACCAGCACGCCAGACACTCCCGGATGCATCAGGGCAAAGCGGATGGCGGTCTGGACCATGTCCGGCCATTCCAGTCCCAGGGCCTGGCGTACCTTTTCCGCCCTCGCCATGTCGGCATCGCTATCAGAGCCGGGGGAGAGAACAGGGAATCCGGCCGGAGGGGCCTTGCCGGCCAGGGCTCCTGCGGCCAGCACCCGGATGTTCAGCACCCCTACCCCATGGGCGGCAGCCAGATCGATCAGTTGCCGGTAGTTCTGCGCCGAGAAGTGGGGAGGAACAGGGCGGCCGGCACTGGGATTGAGCAGGTTATAGTAAGCCTGCACCGCCTGGAAGTGTCCGCTGGTGATCAACTCGTGCAGGCAATCGGTATCCCCCAGTCCGGTAAAGCCGAAGAAACGGACCAGTCCCTGCTCGCGCAGTCGTTCGAACCCGCTCACCACCCCTCCCTTTCTCAGCACATCGGTGATGGCGATCGAGTTGCGGAGTGTTCCCCGCTCCCGCGTGACCGGGGTATGGAGCTGGAGCAGGTCAACCGTATCTCTTTGCAGGCGTTGCAGGCTGGCTTCCAGGGAACGCTGGATCTCGCCGGGAATATCGGAGAGATGTTCCGGTTTGATATGGACCTTGGTGGAAAGGTAGGGGGTGGCCTGCAGGGTTTTCAGAATCCAGCCCAGGTTTTCCTCGGACCGTCCTGCCCCGTAGCTGGGAGCCGTATCGATCCAGTTGATGCCGGCCTTAAGGGCGCGACGCACCGCTTCGATCCGGGTTTCGCGCTCGGATTGGAACACCACTCCCCCTACCGCTCCTGCCCCAAAGACGATCTCCGAAATCTGGAGTCCGGTAGAACCTAACACACGGTATTGCACAGGATCCCTCCCTCCATGACATGGTTACAGGATATGCATCTTGCCCGGATTATAGGGGGTGTGGGCTCCCTTGTCAAGGCAGAGTCTGGGAAGGGGCCTGACCACGAACCTGAAACAGATACGGAGCAGAACGTGTACCAGGCTCTTTCCATGGCCCATCGTGCCTATGTGCTGGAAAGGGGACAGATCGTGATGGAAGGGGAGGGGAGGGCCCTGCTGGAAAATCCCGAGCTGAAGGCTTCCTACCTGGGCCTCTAAGCGGATCGCCTTCTTGCCTTCCTCAAGAAGCCCGTATCCTCCCTTTCTCCAGTAGAAATGTCGTGGGGGCGAGTTCAGGACCCTGTTT
>RFHZ01000657.1 GCA_003696125.1 Nitrospinota bacterium | reverse complement strand
GGCGGCAGAGAGGGCATCGGCCGCCTGGAGCAGTACCGCCTCCACAGAGCGGGCTTCCACGTCACCATGATGGGCAGCCATGGCATGGACGACCTTTTCCGATTCGTTGTAGCGGCGGGCCAGCTCTACCCCGATCTGGGTATGGGTCCCTTCGTACTGGTGATCGACCGCCTTGCCGATGTCGTGGAGCAGGCCGATCCGTTTGGCCAGTTTGACATCCAGGCCCAATTCCGCCGCCATGATCCCGCAGAGATGGGCCACTTCTTTAGAGTGTTGCAGTACGTTTTGCGCATAGCTGGTACGGTAGCGGAGTCGTCCGATCAGCTTTACCAGTTCGGGATGAATCCCGTCCAGCCCGAGCTCAAAGATGGCCTGTTCCCCCTCGCGCCGGATATGATCGTCCATCTCGCTCTTCACCTTCTGGACCACCTCCTCGATCCGGCCGGGATGGATGCGGCCATCAGCCACCAGGCGTTCTAGGGCCAGGCGGGCGATCTCACGTCGAATCGGGTCATAGGCAGAGATGATCACCGCCTCTGGGGTATCATCGATGATCAGATCCACGCCGGTCGCCACCTCCAGGGCCCGGATATTCCGTCCCTCTCGCCCGATGATCCGTCCTTTCATGTCATCGCTGGGGAGATCGACCACAGATACGGTCGTCTCCATGACGTAGTCGGCTGCGTACCGTTCGATGGCGAGACTGATGATCTGGCAGGCCTGCTGATGGGCCTTTTCCTGTGCCTCCTCGACGATCCGCTTTACCTCACCGGCTGCCTCCATGCGTACCGACTCCAGCAGGCGGTTCTTCAGCTCCTCTTTGGCTTCGGCCACGGTCATGTTCGAGATCTGCTCGAGGCGCTGGATCTGCTCCTGGATGAGGCGCTGGTAGCGGTCCTCTGCCTGGGCCAGCTTTTCTTCCTTTTCCGCCAGCTTGCGCTCTTTGCGAATGACCTCGCGCTCTTTGCGTTCCAGGTGTTCGATCTTCCGATCGAGGTTGGCCTCACGCTGGGCGATCCGCTGTTCATAGCGCTGGAGTTCGCGCCGTTTGGTCTCGGTTTCCCGTTCAAATTCCTGTTTAGACTTGTACCATTCTTCCTTAATCTCCAGTGCCGCTTCTTTTCGCTTGGCTGCCGCCTCCCGCTCCGCTTCTTCGATGATCTGCTGGGCATGCAGTTGCGCGGTACGCAGATCCTTCCTGAGGAGGAGTTTGCGTGCCCAATATCCCAAAGCTGCACCAGCGCCGAGCAAAACGAGGACAACGACGAAGAAAAGGGGACCGCTGGTCATCACGGCATCCCACCTCCTTGCTGTGCTTAGCAAGAGGCGTCGTTACTCCTTTGAGATTCCTCCTTTCGCCTGACAGACGATGACTTCCTTCTCTGTTACCAGCATATCGACGGGAACATCGTGCGGATACCTGGGGACACATGGGACCAGTTGCAGGTGGAAGGCCAGACCGATCTTGAGTACACGGGCGGGCAGGGTGGAGAGGAAGCGATCGTAATAACCACCTCCTCGTCCCAAACGGCCTCCGCTTCGATCAAAGGCCACTCCAGGAATCAGAGCGATGTCCACATCCTCTGGAGATACCTCCCGTATGGCGTCTGGACGAGGTTCCAAAATGCCGAAATGGCCCGGTTGCAAGTCGCGATCCACATCGGTCACCAGAGAGATCCGTAAGCCTCTCCGCTGGGTATCGACCAGAGGGACCGCTACCTGCTTTCCCAGTTGCAGCGCCGATCGGACCATGGCCTCGGTCTGGACTTCGCCGCGGATTGCCATGTAAAAGAGAAGGAAAGAGGCTTGCTGGAACTCTGGAAGGGAAAAAAGCAAGGCTTGGATTCGGTGGCTTTTGATGAGGGCCTCCTCATCAGAAAGCCGTAGACAATGAGTCCAGATTTGCTTTCGCAGTGTACGCTTCTCTGTCTGGTCTTTTACCGTCATCAACGATGCGTATCCGCCGCCCACAAGCTAATACAAAAGCACTCTGCTCTAGTTTCCAGCAGCATACGTCGAGGAAGAAGGAAGGTATCACAAAGGGAAACGCGCCTCCTTGCTTTCCTTTGGATAAAATCCCCCGCCTTAATGCCGTGTGGGAAAGGATTCGTGAACCTGGTAAACCAGGTGGGTGCCGCCAGAGTTGCTTTAGGCTTCCTCTTACCAGAGGCATGCTCACCACAACTCCTTTGCGCTCCCTTCTCTTCTGACGTTGGCTCAGAAAAGCTTTCCCAGCACGTACATGGCAGGGGAAACTTTATACCTTCTCTATCTATTTAAGGTTAACAAAGCGCCTCAAAAAGATCAAGGGGAAATTTACCTCTGATCAAGACCAATATTCATCGCCTCGAGGTGGCGTAACATCTTCTCCACTTTGCGGCGAATGATGTCGCGCTCTTCTAACAGGCGTTTATTCTGGTTCAAAATATTTGCGGTCTGTGCGTGTTCTCGTCGTAAACGATCCATATCGGCCTTTTGCTCTGCCAGTTCCGCTTCCAGCTCCCTGACCCGCTGTTCCAGCCGTCTCTTTTCTTCCTGCAGGGTGTGGATGTAGTGGATCACCTTCTCCAGTTGCCGCGCTAACCGATCGAGCTTCGAACTGTCCATCCCTCTCTTCCCTCACAGCACGGATCATCGATAGGTGTCAGGAGAGGAAAACCGTTTCCGGGGCTCTCCCATTCACTCTCCGCGGAGAGTGGCATGAAAAGCCTGGTGCAGATGGGTTACGATGTCGGCGTACACCCTGTTTACCTCTTCGTCGGTTAAGGTTCGATCGTCGGCTCGAAAGACCAGGGAGAAGGCCACACTCTTTTTCCCGGCCGGTACCCCGGGACCGGTATAGACATCAAAGAGGGAAACCGCACGGAGAAAAGGTCCCCCGGCAGCGATAATCGCCTTGCGGAGTTCGTCTGCCGGGAGTCTATGTTCAACCACAACGGCGATATCCCGATAGAGGGATGGGAAGCGAGGCAGGGGTTGGAAACGAGACACCGTAGAAACCCCGGCGCACAGCTTCTCAAAGTCGAGCTCAAACAGCCAGGTGGGTTCCGGGATATCAAAAGCGGTGAGCACATCTGGATGCACTGCACCGAGGATCCCCAGCTCTTCTCCTCCCCGCCGCAGCGTCGCCGCCTGATAGGGGTGGAGATAGGGAACCGTTGTCGGGACGTATTCGACCTCGTCGATGCCCAGCTTTTCACACACCGCTTCCACCGCTCCCTTGATGTCGTAAAAGCTCCTGGCCGCTTCCTCCTTTTGCGACCAGTGGAATTTCCGCGGCTTACCGGAAAGGATGGCGGCCAGCCGGGGAACTTCCCGCGGCAAAGCGGCCTCTGCCTGTGGGAAAAAGACCCGGCCATACTCAAAGAAGGCCAGGTCCTGCTGTTCCCGCTTCAGGTTGTAGGAGACCGTCTCCAGCAGGCCGGGGATGAGGGTGGTGCGCATCATGGATGCTTCCTTGCTTAACGGGTTGCGCAACCGTAGCCCCTGTCGCAACGGATCATCGGCAGGACAGCGCAGCCGGTCCAGGGCCTGCGGGTTGATGAAGCTATAGGTAATGACTTCATAAAAGCCGCATGCGGTCAAGGCCTCCTTGGCCCTGGCGATCTGGTCCCTCCCCTTTTCCGGGTGGGCAAGCGTCATCGCTCCCTGCGGCAGCGAGGAATCGATCTGCTCGTAGCCGTGCAGGCGGGCCACTTCTTCGATCAGATCGATCTCTCTCTCCAGATCCGGCCGGAAGGAAGGAACGGTGACCTGGTAGGTCTCTGGGGCCTCTTCTGTCACCGGCAGGTGGAGTCGTTGCAGGTAGGACGCGATCTGGGAACCGGTTAAACGGGTCCCTAAGACACGGTTGGTGCGGGAAACGCGCAGGGTCAGGCGACGCGGCGAAAAAGGGCGGGGGTAACAGTCTGCCCGGCCCCGGGCAATGACCCCCCCGGCCACCTGCTGGATCAGGGCGGCGGCACGATCCAAAGCCCGGATGCTCCCTTCGATATCCGCACCTCGCTCGAAACGATGGGAAGCCTCGGTGTGAAGATCAAGGGCTTTGGCCGTCCTGCGGATACTCAGCGGGGAGAAGTAGGCGCTCTCCAGCAAGACATGGCGCGTCTCTGGGGTTACCTCCGTGTCCAATCCTCCCATGACTCCGGCCACGGCCACCGCCCTTTGCGCGTCGGCGATGACGAGCATAGAGGGGGTAAGGGACCGTTCCACACCGTCAAGAGTGGTGCAGTGCTCTCCCGGCCTGGCCAGCCGGACCACGATGCGATGCTCTTCCAGGCGCTCGTAGTCGAAGGCGTGCAGGGGCTGGCCGAGCTCCATCATCACATAGTTGGTCACATCGACGACGTTATTGATCGGTCGCAGGCCGAGGAGGAGTAGTCGGATCTGCATCCAGAGGGGGGAGGGACGCAGGGTAATTCCGGTAATCACCCGGGCCGCATAGCGAGGGCAGTGATCCGGGGCCTCGATGCTCACCGAGGTGTACTCCTCTACCCCTTTTTCCCCCTCACTCAGGGTAAAGGGAGGGAGACGGAGGGGCTGGCCGGTCAGGGCAGCCACTTCTCGCGCCACTCCCAGCATGCTCAAACAATCGGGACGATTCGGGGTCAGATCGAGCTCCAAAATGGTATCCCACAGCCCGATCGCCTCGCCCAGGTCTTTGCCCAGAGGGAGGTCGGCGGGAAGGAGCATGATACCGTCGGCATCCTCTCCGAGTTCTAACTCCTGGGGAGAGCAGAGCATCCCCTCTGAGACCTCACCCCGGATCGTGGCCTGCTGGATGAGACGGCCTCCCGGGAGACGGGCACCGGGCAGGGCAACCGGGACCACATGCCCAGCCGCGATGTTGGTGGCCCCACAGAGGATGGAGAGACGGCTGGTACCGGTGGTTACCTGACAGAGGGAGAGCTTGTCAGCCTGGGGATGCTGCCGGATCGATTCGATCTTACCCACCACCACCCCGGAGAAACGTCCCTGTGTCTCTTCGATGTGCTTGACTTCCAGGCCGGCCATGGTCAGCCGGTCGGCCAAGGTGGAAGGGGAGAGTTCCAGCGAGACAAATTCCTGTAGCCATCGATAGCTGATCTTCATGCCTTCTCCCGTTAGAATTGCCTGAGAAATCGCAGATC
>RFHZ01000065.1 GCA_003696125.1 Nitrospinota bacterium | reverse complement strand
CTTTATTACCTCTTGCTTAAGTAACTATTACTCACCCTTTTACACCTTGAGCCATCTTCAGGCCATGCGTGACCAGAAGAACTTTTTACCGCCGAGCACGCAGAGAACGCCGGGATGAATAAGCAAAAACGCTCTGCGGACTCGGCGTCCTCGGCGGTGTAGACCTGGAGACAGCGCGAAGTTCGTGGGGCAAAAAAGTGTTCAAACTGTTAGTCATACTTACTCAAGGTGATCACGATGTTGTTATAGGGATCGATCATCGCCTGCTGTTCCGGCAGGATCAGGGTAGTGGTATCCATCTGCTCCACGATGGCCGGACCGAGGAGTGTATTGCCGGGTTGGAGGGCCTGGCGGGAGTAGACCGGGCACTCCACAAACCCTCCCTCTGCCTGCCCCAGATAGACCCGCCGGGACTCGATCAGGGCCCTGGTCGGCTGTTCTGGTCCCAGAGGAGAAGGGGTAAGCTCTGCTTTGGGTACCAGTCCCAGCGCCTCCAGGCGAAAGCTGACCAGTTGCGTCGGTTCACCTGGAGCATGGTACCCATAGGTTCGCTCATGCGCCTGATAAAAGGCCTCTACCACCTTCTGCATCTCGGCCGGCCCCAGCCTCCCTGCCGGAAGGGGAATGGTCAATTCGTAGTTTTGACCCACATAGCGCATATCGACGGAGCGACGGAACCGGCGGCGTTGCGGGGGGATTCCTTCTGCGGCCAGCCAGCGCTCTCCCTGGGTCTGGAGGTCCTGCAGGATGGTATTGACCTCATTCAGGTCGATTCCCTCGACCGGCATGATCCTGGTCCGGAGATAATCGGAACGGATATCGGTGACCAGGAGACCAAAGGCGCACTCGATTCCAGGGCGTTCCGGGATCAGTATCCGCCTGATGCCCAGTTCCCGGGCGATCCAGCCGGCATGTAAGGGACCGGCGCCGCCAAAGGCGACCAGGGCAAAGTCACGAGGATCGTAGCCACGTTGTACCGAGATCACGCGGATGGCCCGCACCATGTTTGCCACCACAACGGCGATGATGCCACGTGCCACCTCGAGCGGTTCCATGCGCAGGGCATGGGCCAGGGTAGCCACGGCCTCATAAGCCGCCTGCGCATCGATCGGCATCTCTCCTCCCAGCAAATAGCGGGGATTGAGGGTCTGGAGTACCACGTTGGCGTCGGTCACCGTCACCGCCTCCCCCCCTTTCCGGTAGCAGACCGGTCCCGGCTCGGCCCCGGCACTTTGCGGTCCGACCTTGAGCAGCCCCCCGGCATCGATCCAGGCGATGCTTCCTCCCCCGGCCCCTACGGTGTGGACATCGATCATCGGGGTTTTGATCGGGTACCCCTCGATCTCCCGCTCCGTGGTGAGACGAGGCTGGGCATGCTCTACCAGGGAGACATCGGTGCTGGTTCCTCCCATATCAAAGGTGATGACGTTCGGATACCCTGCCTTCTCCCCCATGTACGCTCCACCGATGACCCCGGTGCTGGGACCGGAGAGGACCGTCCGTACCGGGGTCTGTTGCGCCACCTCCAGGGAGATCACGCCGCCGTTTGACTGCGTGATGTAGGGGGAGACCGGGACACCGAGACGCCGGATACGGGTGCCCAGGTTGGTGACGTAACGGCTGACCACCGGTCCGAGATAGGCATTCACCACGGTGGTGCTCAGGCGTTCGTACTCCCGGAACTCGGGGAGGACTTCGTGGGACACCGAGAGGAAAGCTTCGGGAAAGGCCTGGGACACCAGGTTTTTTACCTCCTGCTCGTGCTCAGGAACCAGATAGGAATACAAAAAGCAGATGGCCACCGCCTCTACCCGGGCCGCCTGGAGTCGCTGGATGGCAAGCCGAACCTCTTCCCGGTTAAGCGGTAAGAGGATACGGCCATCGCTATAGACCCGCTCGCTCACCTCTAAACGGAGGTTACGACGCACCAGGGGCTCTGGTTTGTCCACCTGCAGATCGTAGAGGTCTGGACGGGTTTGCCGTCCGATCTCCAGCAGGTCACGGAATCCTCGGGTCGTGATCAGGCCGGTTTTGGCTCCACTGTGCTGGATCAGGGTATTGGTGGCTACGGTTGTACCGTGGGCCAGGTAAACGATATCGCTCCCCTGCGCCCCCTTCTGTGCCAGGATAGCCCGGAGTCCTTCCAGAATACCTACTGAAGAGTCGGTAGGGGTTGAGGGGACTTTAGTTACCAGGATTTCACCCGTCTCCTCATCAAAGAGACAGAGATCGGTAAAGGTCCCTCCCACATCAACCCCGATGCGCAGACGTGCCATATCCCATTCTCCTTTATGTTATGAGAGCAGTAGCTGATAGAGGCAGCGTAGCAAAGACGGGGTGAGCTGTCAACAGATACCTCTCTCCCTTGCTCTCTTGCTTCCCCAGGCCACTTCGGTATATATTTAGGAGTAGGTGACTTTTCTCTGTTAACGATATATGAGGGCACAAAGGGGTAAAGGCACTAGATGTCAGGTAGGGGCGCAGCGCGCTGCGCCCCTACCGGCTGACCACGGAACACTCGACTACCACAAACCAGGCCCAAAGGCACACGGGGTTTTCCTGGGACACAGAACACTCAAGATATTCACCCTCGTTACGGTTATTGACAAGAAGAAAAGGGAAGTGTTAGAGTAAGCACGTTTCCTATCTGCCTGGGGGCAGATAGGGTGCAGAACAGATCAGAGGAGGAAGGAGGGATGAGTACAGGACGACGGCCGGAGCGGGTATTGATTGCCAAGCCGGGTCTTGACGGGCATGACCGGGGGGCCAAGGTGCTGGCCTTAGCTCTGCGCGATGCCGGCATGGAGGTCATCTACACCGGGTTGCGGCAGACACCGGAGAAGATCGTGCAGACGGCTATTCAGGAAGATGTTGATGTCATCGGACTCAGTTGTCTTTCCGGCGCCCACATGCACCTCTTTCCCCGGGTGGTGGAGTTGTTGCGGGAGCAGGGAGCGGACGACATCCTGGTCATCGGGGGTGGGATCATCCCCAAGAGCGATATTCCCAAACTCCAGGCCCTGGGGATTGCGGCCGTGTTCGGTCCGGGTACCTCCACGCAAGAGGTGATCGACTTTATCCGCAGCCGGGTGCAGGACAAACGGACAGAGAGGAGAGAGGAATGATTCACCGGATCGACCATCTCGGTGTCGCGGTAAAGGATCTGGAAGCGGCCATCCGCTTTTATACAGAAGTTCTCGGCCTTTCGCTGGCCGGACGCGAGGAATTGCAGGGACTCAAAGTCGCCTTTATCCGGGTAGGGGATGACGAGATCGAGCTGATAGAGGATACGACCCCTGATGGCCCGATCGCCCGGTACATTGCCAGGCGGGGGGAGGGTATCCAGCATGTGGCGTTTGCCGTACCCAATATCCAGGAGGCCCTCCAGGCGGTCAAGGCACGGGGAGTAAGGGTGATCGATGAGGTTCCACGCCGGGGAACGCGGGGCGCAGAGATCGCCTTCCTGCACCCACAGTCCACGCACGGGGTGCTGATAGAGTTCTGTGCGCATACCCACCAGCCGTAACACCAGGGAGCAGAGATGGGAAGAGGATACGGTAAGGCTCAGATAGGTACACTGGTTAAGCGGATGCGGCAAGGAGATGTGCGGGCCCTTTCCCGGCTTATCTCCCTCCTGGAGCAAGAAGGGGAAGAGGTCTCTTTTCTCATGGAAACCATTGCCCCTTATCTGGGACAGGCTTACTCCATAGGGATTACTGGGCCGCCAGGCGCAGGGAAGAGCACCCTGGTCGATAAGCTGACCACCCATATCCGGCGTCTGGAGCGAACGGTAGGGATACTGGCCATCGATCCCACCAGCCCGTTTAGCGGGGGCGCCTTGCTGGGGGATCGCATCCGGATGCAGCAGCACTACCTGGATCCGGGGGTCTTCATCCGGAGCATGGCGACCAAGGGGGATGTGGGAGGGCTGCCCCGTGTGGCTAAAGATGCGCTGAAGCTCCTCGATGCCGCCGGTAAAGATTATGTCCTCATCGAAACGGTGGGAGTGGGGCAGACCGAACTCGACATCATGGAGACGACCGATACCACGGTGGTGGTCTTTGTGCCGGAAGGAGGGGATGCCATCCAGACCATGAAAGCCGGGCTGATGGAGATCGCCGACATCTTTGTCGTGAACAAGGCCGACCGGGAAGGAGCGGACCGGATGGTCACCGAAATTCAGGCCCTGGTCGATATGCATCATCCGCACTCCTGGTGGCGACCCCCGGTCCTGGCCACGCAGGCAGACCGCGATATCGGGGTTGTCGAGCTTTTTACGGCCATCGAGGATCACAGGAAGGCTCTGTGCAAGGCCGGAGAATTTGAGGCCCGCCGCCAAGCCCGGCGGAAAAAGGAGCTGATCGAGCTGGTAGAGCGACACCTCCGCACCCTGCTCTTACACCACCTCCAGAGGGAGGGGGCGTTAGGAGAGCTGGTGACCAGGGTGGAGCGGGGAGAGATCTCTCCCCATCGTGCCGCCGACCAGATCCTGCACGATACCCAGCTTATCCAACACTGGTTTCAGGAAAAAGTCTGAGAGGGGAGGAGCGCCATGCATACGACTCGTCAACTGGCTTCTCTGGTCCATGAGACACGCTATACGGATCTGCCCGGAGAAGCCATCCAGAAAGCCAAGTACGCCATACTCGATACCCTGGGGGTCACCCTGGCCGGGGCTACCAGTCCGGCCGGAGAGATCATTGCCCGGTACACCAAGAGCCTGGGTGGGGCTCCCCAGGCCAGTGTCCTGGGACACGGATTCCGCACTTCGCCTCCCCAGGCGGCGCTGGCCAACGGGACCATGGCCCATGCGTATGACTACGATGATGTCAACTGGTCGATGAGTGGTCATCCCTCTGTGCCCCTGCTGCCGGCCGTGCTGGCCGTGGCCGAAGCGCAGGGGGCTTCTGGCAAGGACCTCCTGACCGCGTACGTCATCGGTTTTGAAGTGGAAGCCAAGATAGGGAGAGGGGTAAATCCTGCCCACTATCAACTCGGCTGGCATGCAACCTCGACCTTAGGGGTCTTTGGGGCCACCGCCGCAGTGGCCAGGCTCCTCCAGCTCTCTCCCCAGAAGATTGCGAGAGCCTTTGGTATTGCCGCCTCCCTCTCCAGCGGGATCCGCCAGAACTTCGGCACCATGACCAAACCGTTGCATCCCGGCCATGCGGCCATGGGAGGAGTCATGGCTGCCACCCTGGCCCAGATGGACTTCACGGCTGACGAGGGTATCCTGGAGGCACCGTTTGGCTTTGCCCGCCTGTACACCGGTGGAGGGGAGTTTCAACTCGAACAGATCACCCAGACCTTTGGGGCGCCGTACGATCTCGTCGATCCCGGTGTGGTGATCAAACAGTACCCCTGCTGTGCTTTTACCCATCGGGCCATCGATGCAACACTCGATCTGGTCCAGAAGCACCAGTTTGCCCCCGAGGCTGTGGCCGAGGTCGAGTGCCTGCTGAGTCGCCTCGCCAGTGATGTCCTGATTCATGCCCGCCCTCATACCGCTCTGGAGGGGAAGTTTAGCCTGGAGTACTGCCTGGCCGCCGCCATCCTGGACAGGAAGGTCGGACTGGCTCAATTCACCGACGAGATGGTACAACGTCCTCAAGCCCAGGAGTTGCTGCAGCGAGTGAAACGACAGATCCATCCGGTGGAAGCGACTGCAGGGGAGCGGGATGATGAAGACCTGCCGGTGACGGTGACCATCAAGCTTCGCGATGGACGAAAATATTCGCAGCAGGTCGATCTCCCCAAAGGCCACCCCCAAAATCCCCTCTCGGAGAGTGAACTCCAGGCCAAGTTCCGCGAATGCGCCTCGCTGGTGCTCTCCTCCAAGAAGATCGACCGGGTACTGGAGCAACTCGAGCAACTGGAAACGCTCCCTACCCTCACCCCCCTGTTGGAACTGCTCCGTTAACAGGAGGAGGCGGGTCAAAACCCGCCTCCCCTTTTCTGGCGCCCCTTCTGCCAATTTTTGCTGAATTTAGGGTTGACAGCACACGCGTTTCCGGTTAAGATACCGACATCCGGTATTTATTGTAGCGATCCCTTGCTTTTCTAAGGTAGAGTGCGGGATAGTGCATACTATCCTGGTGGTGTGATCTTGTTACCCTTGTCGCAGTGGGTGAGAGAGTGGGCGTGGGATATTGGTACAATAAAAGAGGGTCTTTCTCTTTTCTCCTCTATTTCTATCTTATCTCTCTCCTTCATCATCTCTATTGCTGTCCCCTTTTGCAGGGTAATCTCCTTTTTATCTTTCCCTATCAACGGATTGAGTCTGGGAGCAGGGTATTCCTCTTCCTATATCGCCATAGCAGCCACAGTGCCAAGAGGTGGAAAGGAAAAGTGATTTCCTTACCTTGGTATGCCGTGAGGTTTTCACCATATGTAGGGAGGGAAATGACGTGGAGCGAAAGAAGATAGTATATTGGAGACCGTTCGCTTTATGGGTCAGTATAGGTATCGGTTTAGGCACACTGATCATGGCCTCAACGGTTTTTGCCGAAATCTCATCTCAGACCATCCGCAACGCATCTGCTGCCCTTTTTACCCAGGTTTTTCCTTCAGATACGCCAGAATTAATAGTGCATACGGTACGGCGAGGAGAGACGCTCAGCGCTCTGGCCCGAAGGTATCATACCGATGTGCAGACACTCAAAGCGGCCAACAGGTTAAAGAGCTCGCGTTTAGCCATCGGGCAAAAGCTGATCATTCCCACGGCTTCTCTTCCTTACGTGGCCGCTAATCGTCCTCCTTCCTCCTCCCACCACCCCCACCGCCACGCTTCCCTTGTCCAACAGGCAGAGGGACTGCACTTCATCTGGCCGGTGCGGGGAAAGATTACCTCGCACTATGGACGCCGCCAGCACCCGATGGGTGGTCATCGGGGAGATTTCCATTCCGGAATCGATATCGGTGTGCGGCGACGAACCCCGGTGCTGGCCGCAGAGGACGGGGTGGTGGTTGATGCCAGATACTACGGGGGCTATGGCCGCACGGTGATCCTCTCCCACAAAAACGGCTTCAAAACCCTGTACGCCCACAACCATCGTCTCCTGGTACGCAAGGGGCAGTGGGTAAAGCAAGGGGAGGTCATCGCGCTCAGCGGAAACACGGGTCGCTCCTCCGGACCGCATCTCCACTTCGAAATTCTCAAGAATGGAAAACCGCTGAATCCCCTTCGTTTCCTGGATTAAGAGAACCTTATTCCCTGACTCAGCAGGCGTTCTCTGTACTGATGCGGGAGAGGGGGACTTTTCTCTAGACAGGGGAGCGATTTTATGCTATGGAGTACTGCAGGATATGAAGGAGGATTTGCGCCATAGTGTTGAGTGAGGAAGGAGATACCACAGATGTTATTCCCTAAGATGTTACGGATTAAACAGAAGTTCCCCGCCCCGGTTGTTTCCGACATCCCGGGGACGGTGAAACAGGAGCTGGCCCGCATCAACCTCCCTTCCCGCATCCGACCTGGTGATAGTGTCGCCTTGACGGCTGGGAGTCGAGGCATCGCCAATATCGCCACGGTGATGAAAGCCACAGCCGAGTTTCTCTTAGACATGGGAGCAAAGCCGTTCATCATCCCGGCCATGGGGAGTCATGGAGGAGGAACGGCAGAAGGGCAGCTCGATGTACTGCGTCACTATGGCATCACCGAGCAGACGATGGGGGTGCCTCTCAGGGCCACCATGGAGGTGGTGCAGATCGGGGAAACCCCGGATCATATCCCGGTCTTCCTGGATAAGTACGCTTCGGAAGCGGATCATATCGGTGTGATCAACCGGATCAAGCCCCATACCGATTTTAACGGGGAGATCGAAAGCGGTCTGTTCAAGATGATGGCGATCGGTTTGGGGAAGCATCACGGTGCCATTCACTACCACAAGGCGAACATCGAGTACGGGTATTATCACGTCATCCTGACCGTAGGACGAGAGGTGCTCAAGCAGGCACCGGTTGCCTTTGGGCTGGGTATTCTGGAGAACGGGTACGATGAGACGGCCAAGATCGTCGCCGTGTTGCCGGAGGAGATGGAGGCGGTGGAAAAGGCGCTGCAGGCTGAAGCCAAACGGCTTCTGGCCCGCCTCCCCTTTGAGTTTGCCCACCTGCTGATCGTTGACGAGATGGGGAAGAACATCAGCGGAACCGGGATGGATACCAACGTGATCGGTCGCATCATGAACCTCACGGAAAAACCACCGGAAAAGCCGCGCATCATCCGCATCTATGTGCGTGATCTTACTCCCGAGACCTATGGGAATGCCACCGGTGTGGGCCTGGCCGACTTCGTCTCCCAGCGCCTGGCCGAGAAGATCGATCGCAAACCGACCTATATCAACTGTCTGACCGGGGTCAGCCCGGAGAGTGCGCGGATTCCTATGATCCTGGAGACGGATCGAGAAGCCCTGGAAGCGGCTCTCTCCACGGTGGGCATGGTCAAACCGGAGGAGAGCAAGATTCTCTGGATCAAGAATACCCTTGTCCTGGGAGAACTGGAAGTTTCGGAAGCGTATCTGGAAGAGGTGCAGGCACGAGAGGATCTGGAAATCGTGCGTGAACCGACTGCCCTGGAGTTCGATCAGAGCGGGAATCTCTTGCCCCGTTTTGCCTAAGGAGCGAACAATGTATTTTATCGATCCCTCAGAACTGGAAGCCAAAGAACTCTTCCCCGGTGTGACCATGCGGGCGGCCTGGGGAGAGAAGATCATGCTCTCCTTTATCGATCTCGGTCCTCACTCGGTAGTTCCCGAGCATAAGCATCCGCATGAACAGATGGGCATCGTGCTGGAGGGAGAATTTGAGTTCACCATCGGGGGAGAGACCAAGGTGGTCAAGGCTGGTGAAGCCTATTATATCCCCTCCAATGTCCCCCATAGCGTGCGGACACCGGCCCAAAAAGCCCGGGCCCTCGATATCTTCAGTCCTCCACGGGAAGAGTATAAGTAAGGTTAGTCATCGTTACTCAAATGGAGAAGCGTGATGAGGATCGTCCAGTTTTTCGCCCCGCGCCAGGGGCCGCGTCTGGGAGTGGTACAGGGAGAAGAGGTCATCGACATCAGCGGGGGTGGGAAGCCAGAGTTCAGCAGCACCCTGGCCGCGATTCAGGCCGCTGCCCAGGCCAATTGCTCTTTGGAGGATTATCTGTCCCGCCGGCTTGCCTCCTTGTCCCGACCCAAACGCTATGCCTGGCAGGATTTAAATATTCCTCCTTCCCCGACGCAACCCCATCTCCTCATCCCGGTGCAGGCACCTGAGGTCTGGGGCTGTGGGATCACGTACCAGCGGAGCGCAGAGGTCTATCAGGAGAGTGTGGGGACAACTCCTGCTCCGCAGGGACGGAGCAAGGGCATCTACGATTACGTCTATCACAGTGAACGGCCTGAACTCTTTTTCAAAGCAACGCCCGAACGCTGTGTGGGTCCCAATGCCCCTATCTGTATTCGAAGCGACTCCACCCTGACCGCCCCTGAACCGGAACTCGCCTATGTGCTGGGGAGAGAAAAGGAAATCGTGGGGTTCACAATCTGTAATGACCTTTCTGCCTGGGACATCGAGCGCGAAAACCCGCTCTTTCTGCCCCAGTCTAAGATCTTTCTCGGTTGTTGTGCGCTGGGGCCGACGCTGGTCACTCCCAGCGATCTCCCCGATCCGCGTAACCTGTCCATCACCTGCCGGATTGTCCGGGGAGGACAGACCATTTACTCTGGAACCACCCGCACCTCTGCCCTGAAGCGGACCTTCGAGGAATTGAACCGCTTCCTCTATCGCGACAATGTG
>RFHZ01000656.1 GCA_003696125.1 Nitrospinota bacterium | reverse complement strand
TACCCCTCCTTTTTATCGGTAGGGAGGGGACTGGTGACCTCAACCCCTACCAGTCGTTCCAGCAGGGTGATCAGGGCGGTGAGGTCCTGCCCCCCCAGTCCAGCCGCCAGCCCGGCTTCGTAGTACTGCTGGGTCAGGTGGGCCAGGGTCAGGGGGACATGCAGGTCTTTTCCGATACTTATGACCGTCTCCAGGTCCTTGTGCATCAGGGCCACGGTAAAGCCAGGGGCAAAACGGCGGGGAATGATGGACTGGGGAACCCAGTCCAGGACAAAGCTTCCACCCGAGCTGACCCGCATCACATCGTAGAGGAGTTGGGGATCGAGACCGGCCTTCGCCCCGAGCACCATTCCCTCGATCATCACCATGGTGTTGACCGCGGCCAGCATGTTGTTGATCGCCTTGACCGTATTCCCCTGTCCGACCTCTCCCACCCGGAAGATCCGCTTGCCGATCGCTTCTAAAACCGGACGGACCTGTTCCAGGATCTCTGCCGGCCCTCCCACCATGAGGGTAAGGGTCGCTTCTCTGGCCCCCTTAACCCCACCGCTTACCGGGGCTTCCAGGTAGTGCATCCCCTTGGCGGTACAGGCCTGGGCCACTTTACGGGCCGTGCTGGGAAGAACACTGCTGAAATCGATGCCGATAGCCCCACTCTGGGCACCGGCCAGCAGTCCTTCCTCCCCCAGATAGACCTGCTCTACCTCTGGAGAGCCGGGGAGAGAGGTGCAAAAGACGGGACAGCGTTCCGCAATTGCCCGGGCCGAGGAGGCGCTGGAAGCGCCTTTCTGGGTCAGGGCAGCCACTGCCTGGGGATTGATATCGTACACCACCACACGAAAACCGGCCTGCAGCAGATTCGTTACCATGGGATGTCCCATGTTCCCGAGGCCGATAAATCCGATCTCCTGCCACTTTCCCTCTCCCTTCATCATCTGTCCCCCTTTCCCACCTTCTCCTGAGTTACCAGCTACTCACCAGGCTTCTGCTGGGCCAGCGCCGCCTCTACCAGCAACAGATTTTCTCCTGCCCGTTGCACGGTGCGGAGAAGGGCCTGCATGGTGGTCACTTCCTCTAGCTGTTCTTCCACAAACCAGCGCAGGAAGTTTTGCGTCAGGTGGTCATTCTGCTTGACGGCCAGATCCATCAGATCGTTGATCTGTTTGGTCACCTCTACTTCCCAATCCAGGGCCAGTTTGACCGCTTCTTCGACCGAAGCGAACTGGTGCTTCGGCTGCTCGATCCCCGGGATCTGGACCTGGGCCCCGGTTTCGACCAGGTAGTGCACAAGCTTCATGGCATGCTCTTTCTCTTCCTCCGCCTGCCGGTAGAAGAAGCCGGCCAGTTGGGGGAGCACGTCGGCATCGAAGTGGGTGGCGACACTGACGTACTGCAGGGCTGCAGCAAACTCACGTCCAATTTGGGCATTGATCGCCTGTTCCATTTCCTTACTGATCAACATACACGTTCTCCTCTTTTTTTCAGAACTGCTGACAAGACTAACACCTTTTCCACAACAAGAAGTTCATCACACTTCCCTGGAAAGAGGCCTGTTCCGGATCAGTCCAGTTCTCTTTTCGGCATACGCCGCGATTCTTTCTTCAGGCTTCAGACTATAATAAGAGATATCATTACAAAAGTAAAGAGCAGATCGCCCTTTGTCCTCTTTTGCCCGTATAAATCTTCTCCTCTCTGTCATAGGAAAAACTGCAGGACAAGAAGGGAAAGCGGGGACAACTCCTTAACGCGGTCTGTTGCACCAGGCAGCGATAAAGCGGGCGAGCACCTTGCTGTACAGGATCAGGTCGGCTACGGCCACACTCTCGTTGATGGCATGTGCCTCTTGTAGCGCACCGGGACCGTAGATCACGGCAGGGATGCCGGCCCACCCGAGCCAGCCCCCATCGGTCACCGTCTGGGACATGGTAATGGGGGGAGGGGTCCCGGCCACGGCGGCATGGGTTGCCCGGAGGAGCTGCATGGCCGGATGCTCGGGATCGAGGGCGAGGGCGGGGAAGATCTCCCCTTTGTCCCAGAGCATGGACCGCCCTCCCCAGCGGAAGGTGGGGGGATGCTCTCGCAGCCAGGGATCGGCTGCCGCCACCCGCCGGACATGATCCTCCACCTCGGCCACCACCTCTTCGTAGGTCTGGTCCGGGTAGAAGTGAACGGTGCACCAGAGGGCACACCGATCGGCGATAAAGGCCGGGTGACGTCCTCCTTCGATCACCGCCGGGTTGATGGTAGTGGTGCCGGGTGGGAAGCCGGGATAGCTCTTCGTTACCGCCCAATGCCGTTCCAGATCCTGCAGGCCGGCGATGATCTTCATCATCTTCTCGATGGCGCTGGCCCCGAAGAGCCCTCCCCCGGCATGAATCAAGCGACTCCGCATGGCATCGTGGAAGGTCTGGGGGCTTTCCACGGTGATGCAGCCGGTGATGGCACCCCCCTGCCCCTGGGGTTCCAGATCAGCGG
>RFHZ01000655.1 GCA_003696125.1 Nitrospinota bacterium | reverse complement strand
GTATGAATGACCAGAACCTTGTTGACCGGATACCCTTGTGCCTGTAAGAGATCAAGGACCAGGGTCACGACCTGCGGCTCGGTACCCAGTGTTGCTACCAGCACCTGCGTGTCCATTGCCCCTCCTTCCTCATCGCCACCTCCCCACCAAAGGCGTGATGACACCTGCAACACGGAACACACCGGCAAAAGCTACCACTTGCCGGGATACGGGCTGCCGAGGATCTACAGGGGAAATACAAGGGAAAGGATCTGCACCCAAAAGAGAGCAACGGGACTACTCAAACCTGATTGTTCCACACAATTCCTCAGAGAACTCGCTACCCACAGAGATGATTTCCCCCAGGAACAGCATGTAACATATCCCATTATCCTCCAAAGCAACACAAGACGCAAGTATTTTTCTGGCGGATGTGTTTCTGAAGGCTGTATCCCAGGAATCCCCCTTGCAATCCGCTCTCGCCTCTTTTACAATGCCTGCAAGGGGCTGCCTTTACCCGGTCGGAGAGGGAGGCGCCCCAGGAGATCGGTAACGGATGTTAAAAACAGAAAGGGGGGACAATGCCAGGAGCCTTAGAGGGAATCAGGGTTCTCGATCTTGCCCAGGTATGGGCTGTTCCCGGTGCAGGAATGTACCTGGCGGATCAGGGGGCAGAGGTGATCAAGGTGGAACCCCCCTGGGGAGACGATGGCCGGCGGGTCCTCACCGCCGCCCCGCTGGGAGAGGAAGCACGCCATTTCCTGGTCCTGAACCGCAACAAGCGCAGCATCGTGGTCGATATCACCACCCCAGAAGGCCGCGAGATCATCTACCGGCTGGTCGAAAGGGTGGATGTCCTGCTCCAGAACTTCCGTCCCGGTGTGGCCGAGCGACGGGGACTCGACTACGAAACGCTGCGGGCAATCAACCCCCGCCTGATCTACGTGGCGGTCACCCCTTTTGGCCTCAAAGGACCGTATGCGAACCGACGGGCCTACGATCTCATCGTCCAGGGCCTGGCCGGTGCCCTCAGCGCCCGTACCCTCCCGGATGGATCCCCGGCCGGAACAGGGGTCTGGATCGCGGATTGCTCGGCCCCGATGCTCATCGCGTACGGCGTGACCCTGGCCCTGTTCGCCCGCGAGCGGACCGGACAGGGACAGCGGGTGGATACGGCCTTGCTGGCAGCGGCCATTGCCATGCAGTCGGTCGATCTGATCCAGGCAGAGTGGGAAGAGCACTTCCCGGAGAGCTATGCTGCCCAGGCGGCCTATTCTCCATACCGCTGCGCAGATGGGAGCTATCTGATCCTGGTGGTGGTGAACGAGCAGCAGTGGCAGGCCCTGTGCCGGGTGCTGGATCTGGCTTCCCTGACCACCGATCCCCGCTTTGCCACCCCACAGGGACGAAGCGAAAACAGCGATCTCCTCTTCCCCCTCCTGCAAGAGCGCTTCCTTACCCGGCCGCGTGAGGAATGGCTGACCCGGTTGCAGGAGGCTGAGGTTCCCTGTGCCCCGGTCTTGACCCGGGCCGAAGTGCTGCGCCACCCCCAGATGCGGGAAAACGAGTTTATCGTGTCGGTCGAACATCCCTATCTCGGGGGAAAGGTGGATATGATGGGGATTCCGGTACGCCTTTCGGCCACACCCGGCGCCATCCGTTCTGCCGCCCCTCAACTGGGGGAGCACACGGAGGAGGTGCTGCAAGAGCTGGGGTACTCTGCCACAGAGATCCAACACCTGCGGGCCCAGAAGGTGATCGGTTGAGGATATGATAAAGCTGCGTGAGTGCAAAGGGAAGGAGGAGAGGTGAAGAGCGATTTTATCCGCGACTTAGGACTGGGAGCAGAAGAGAGAGAATGGCTGGCGGTGGCGATCGACACGGCCCAGGAAGCCGGCAACCTCCTGCACCAGCGCTTTGGTGAAGGGCACCATATCCGGTACAAGGGGGAAAAGGATCTGGTCACGGTGATGGATCTCCAGGCACAGGAGCTGATCATCTCCCGCCTTAAATCCCATTTTCCTGACCACACCATGCTGGCCGAAGAGGGGGTCGCCGACGAGGAAACCGGTGTTCCGTGCTGGATCATCGATCCCCTGGATGGGACCACCAACTATGCACACGGCCTCCCCTTCTTTGCCGTCTCTATCGGCCTGGAATGGGCAGGAACCATGCGGGTGGGGGTCGTCTACTCCCCTCCCCTGGCCGAACTCTTTGTCGGGGTGCGGGGAAAAGGGGCCTACCTCAACGGACAGAAACTGACCGTCTCTGCGGTCCAAACCGTAAAAGAGAGCCTGCTGGCCACCGGTTTTATCGGAAAACTCCTGTTCCCGGGCTCCCGTGTGTTTCGCGATTTTGCCGCCTTTAGTATCCGTGCCCACGGGG
>RFHZ01000654.1 GCA_003696125.1 Nitrospinota bacterium | reverse complement strand
CTTGACCTTGTGGTCACCCTGCGCGATCGCTATCCCTGGGATACCCTTCTCTCCCACAAGTTCCCCTTTGCCGAGATCAATACCGCTTTCCAGCTCTCGTACGAGCGGAAGGTGCGGAGAGCAGCGATCGTGATCAACGCTCCTGATGCCTGCTAATCCTGTTAATGCTCTCTTTCGCTACCAGCCAGCCTTCACATTCTTGCATAGAAACGTGCAAGAATTTCGTCTTTAGGGACGGGAAGCAAGGGGAAAGGTCTGAGCTTCCCGTCGTATCAGAGAAGGGGGCTATTCGATCCCCCGGCTTCTCCTCCTTTCATGCAAAAATTTCTCCTCCCCGGCCGGGAGATTCCCCCTCTTTTCCGGTCCTCAGGAGAGGGGAAGGGAACGGCCCACCCCCTTCTTCGTCCTCTGAGAAGAGGGAGATTTTTAGGGAGAGCGGTCCTGTCCGCCTTTTCCTGGCTTTTAGGGAAGGGGTCCACGGCATTCTGGCATAAAAATAGCAGAACAGGGAAGAGAATCCAGGTGTATTACCTCGAGAGGTGGTAAAGGAGTCTGTGGCCACAAGGAGCAAAGGGATGAAGAGCGCCAGGATCCTCGTTGTTGATGATGATCAAGCTCATCGAGAACTGTGCCGAGAAGTCTTCCAGCTCATGCAGGCAGAGGTGAGTTGTGCCGCATCAGGAGAAGAAGCCCTGGAGTTGTTAGCGCAAAAGGACTTTGATGTTATCGTCTCTGATCTCGTCATGCCAGGGATGAGTGGACTCGATCTCCTGGTGGCCGTACAGAAACGCGGATACCATATTCCGGTCATCATGGTAACCGGGTATCCGGACCTGCAGAACGTGGAGGAGTGCATCCGGCTGGGGTCATTCGACTATATTGCCAAGCCGTACGACCCCTATCTCCTGCAGGCAACGGTACAGCGGGCTTTGCACAGGCAGGGCAAGGAAACGGGACCCCTTTTCGGCCAGGGGAAGGCACCCAGAAGGCACCAGTTCCCCGATATCATCGGCCAGTCAGCGTCGATGGAAGAGGTCTTCAACACGGTGAGCAAGGTGGCAGAGTCCAATGCCAACGTGTGCATCTACGGGGAGAGCGGTACCGGTAAGGAGTTGATCGCACGGGCTATTCACAGCAACAGCCCGCGTAAGGATCGTCCCCTGGTCGTCCTGGACTGCACCGCGATCCCGGAGGGACTCATGGAGAGCGAGATGTTCGGGCATGTCAAAGGAGCCTTCACCTCGGCCGGGATGGAGCGGGATGGGGTCTTTCAACTGGCCGATACCGGTACCCTCTTTCTGGATGAGATCGGTGAACTCTCCCTCCCCCTGCAGGCCAAGCTCCTCCGCGTGATTCAGTGCCGGGAATTTCGCAAGGTGGGAGGGAACAAACCGATCAAGGTCGATGTCCGCATCATTGCCGCCACCAATAAAGATCTTTATGCCGAGGTACAAAAGGGGAATTTTCGCGAGGACCTCTTCTACCGCATCGAGGTTATTCCGATCACCTTACCCCCGCTGCGGGATCGGAAGGAGGATATTCCTCTGCTGGTCGACTTCTTTATCGAGCGGTTTAACCGCCTGAACAACAAGAAGATCAAGGGGGTAACTCCCCGCACCATGAGCCTGCTTTTACAGTACGACTGGCCGGGCAATGTGCGTGAGCTGGAGAGCTGTATCGAGCGGGCCGTCGTGATGGCCGATGACGAATGGATCGACTTCACCGATCCCTCTTTCTTCCTGGTTAGCCAGAGAAACGGGGAATCGCAGGGGAAGGGTACCGCCCCGCGCAGCCTGCGGCAGGTGGAAAAGGAGCACATCCTGCGTGTGCTGCAAGAGGTGGATGGGAACAAAACCAGGGCAGCCAAGATCCTGGGGATCAGCCTGCGTGGCCTGCAGTATAAGCTGAAGACGTTTGCCAGAGAGATGGAAATTAGCAAAATTCCATAAGGCGATAAGGATAGAAAAGGGATGGTGTACCCCAAGAGAGCACAGCGGTACGGAGTCATTATCTTCCTTCTCCTCCTCTTTACCCTTGCCGGGTGTGGAGGGGACAGGCAGGCCAAAAAGGCGAAGCATTTCAGCCGGGGGGAGCGGTACCTGGCTGAGCAGAAGTATGCGGAAGCGATCATCGAGTTTAAGAATACCGTGCAACTCGATCCGCAAGATGCCCAGGCGCACTACAAGCTTGCCCTTGCCTACCTGAAGCGGGGGAAGAGTTCTGATCTGCACGAGGCCTTTCAAGAGTTACGCAAGGCGGTGAAACTCGATGCCGGCTTGCTGGACGCACAGCTCAAACTCGGGGAACTCTACCTGCTGGCCAAGCAGTTTGACCAGGCCCAGGAACGGGCAGAGCTCATCCTCAAGCAGGACCCCAATCATCGCGAGGCACATGTCTTGCTGGGGAATGCGTACGCCGGTCAGAAGAACCTGGACCAGGCCATTGCCGAACTAAAAACGGCTATTGAACTCGATCCCAAGCAGGTCAAGCCCTATCTCAACCTGGCCACGCTCTATATGCTGAACAAGGAGCTGGATCTGGCCGAACAGGCTTACCGGCAGGCCTTGAGCATCGATCCCCAGTCGGTGCAAACCTACCTGATGTTCGGCAATTTTTACGTCTTACAGCGGAAGTTTGCCGAGGCGGAAAGCCAGTACCGCCAGGCCATCTCCCTGCAGCCGAAAAACCCGGACCTCTGGACCCAGTTGGGCACCTTCTACGCCTTACAGCGCAAGTGGAAAGAGGCAGAAGAGGCCTATCGAGAGGCCACCAGGGTGGCTCCCCAGTCGAGCAAGGCGTATGTCATGCTGGGCGATTTCTACGCCAAGACCGGCCGGGCAGAGGAGGCGATATCCGCCTATACCCGGGCCACCGAGCTGGCTCCGGAAGAGCTGACCCCTCTTCTGCGACTGGCCGAGCTGGCCCTCAATCGACAGCAACTGGAAGAGGCCGAGCGCTACAT
>RFHZ01000064.1 GCA_003696125.1 Nitrospinota bacterium | reverse complement strand
CTGCAGGTGCATCCAGGGGAGATCGTCTGCCTGCTCGGCCCCAACGGAGCCGGCAAGAGCACCCTGCTCAATACCGTCTCCGGCCTGTTAAAGGCAAAGCGGGGAACCATAGAATTCCGGGGAGAACCGATTACCAATCTCCCTACCCACCAGATCGTGGCGCGGGGACTCTCCCACGTGCTCGAACGTCGCCGCGTCTTCCCCTACCTGACCGTGCAGCAAAACCTGCTGCTCGGTTCCTACCTGGAAGAAGCCCGGAAGCACCGCCAGGAAACGCTGGCCTGGGTCCTGGAACTCTTCCCCATTCTGGCCGAACGCCGCAAACAACTGGCCCACTCCTTGAGCGGCGGGGAACAGCAGATGCTGGCCATTGCCCGCGGCCTGATGTCCCGTCCTCAACTCCTGATGATCGACGAGCCCTTCCTCGGCCTGGCCCCCCAGATTGTGGAACAGATCATCGAGATCATCACGAAGATCAATCAGGAGGCAGGTATCAGCGTCCTCTTCATCGAACAGAACGTCCAACTGGCCCTCTCCATGGCCCACCGTGGGTATATCCTGGAGAGTGGCCGGCTGGCCCTGGAAGGGACAGGGGAGGAACTCCTGCGCAACGAAGAGGTCAAGAAGGTCTACCTCGGCATCTGAAGCCCGTTCCAGGTGATCTGTGCGGGTCCTGGTACGGTCATACAGAGGTCGACGCGCCCTGGCCCTGGACGATCTTTCCCGGTGTGGCACCGGTATGGACCCCGTTTTTCAGGACGCGGGTCCCATTTACCCACACCTCCCGCACTCCAGTAGAGAGCTGGTGTGGCTCTGTAAAGGTGGCCCGGTCTCTAATGGTCTCCGGATCAAAGATGACCACATCGGCGTACATCCCCGGACGCAGCAGTCCCCGGTCCCGTATTCCCAAACGATCAGCCACCGCAGAGCTCATCTTGCGGATGGCCTCTTCCAGGGGTATCACCCCCTCTTCCCGCACGTATTTCCCCAAAACCCGCGGATAGGTGCCGTAAGCACGGGGATGGACCGGACCCATCTCCTGGCCCCACACCGGATCAAAGCCCCCGGCATCGGTAGAGATTTTGATCCAGGGTTGCTGCAACTGGAGCCGGACATTCTCTTCAGACATGGAGAAATAGATGGTGCTGATCCGTTGCTCTTCGGATAGCAGAAGATCAAAAACCGTATCCACCCAGTCCTGCCCTCGCATGGCCGCGATCTCGGAGAGTCGTTTCCCCCTGTACTGCAGGTTCTCCGGTTTCTGAAACCCGATCGGCATCACCCCATCCGTCCCATCCAGATCGACCATCGCTTCCCAGCTCCCATCCGGATGTAAGGCGGCCTCCTTGATCCTGGCCCGCATCTCTGGATCACGCAGGTTATCAAAGAGCTTTCCTTCAGCCGCTGCCCAGGGGGGGAGCACCGAGGTCAACCCGGTTCCGGACGCGGTATAGGGGTACATGTCTGCCGTCACATCCAGGCCCTCTGCCCGCGCCTGCTCGATCATGGCGATCACTTGAGGCATCTTAGGCCAGTTGCGGCGACCAGAGGCTTTGAGATGATAGATCTCTACCGGGAGATTCGCCTGCCGGCCGATGGTGAACGCCTCCTCCAGAGCGGCAAAGATTTCATCCGCCTCGGAGCGGATATGGGTGATATAGAGACCATGATACCGGCGGACCACCTTGCACACCTCGATCAGCTCCGCGGTCTCTGTATAGGCATCCGGCGGGTAGATGAGGGCATAGGATACGCCAAAGGCTCCATCTTCCATGGCCTCGGCCGTTAGCCGCCGCATCTGGTCCAGTTCTTCGGGAGAAGGGGGGCCCATCTCCATCCCCTTGACGTACTGCCGCAGGGTACCACCTCCCAGGAAGGAGCCGATGTTCGGGGAGACCCCATGCGCCATCATGGCCTCAAGCCAGTGGCGGAAACGGTGCCAGGTCCTGGCCTGTTCCACCCACTGGGGAAGGCGATCGGCAAAGACCTTAAACCCGATGGGTGTCTCGAGCTTGCCACCAAAGGGGGCTGGAGTCCAGCCTTCTCCCATGATCTCGGTCGTGACCCCCTGGGTGATCTTGGAGAGAGAGCGGCCGTCCAGCATTAAAGGGGCAATAGAATGGCTCTGGATGTCGATAAAACCCGGGCAAACCACCATGCCTGTGGCATCAACGACTTCGTGTGCCTGTTCCGGGTCGATACCCCCCGGTGGGGTAATGCCTGCAATGCGCTCTCCTTGGAGTGCCACCTCACCGTAAAACCAGGGATTACCGGTACCATCGATGATCTTGGCGCCACGTATGAGGACATCGATTGCTGCCATGGCCTCCTTTACCCTCCTCTACTTTGAGCAACATGTGACTGCCGTACCTGTGGGACAAGGTGCGGTGACTCCACTAAGTAACTATTCCTCACCCTTTTGCACCTTAAGTCATCTTCAGGCCATGCGTGACCGGAAGAACTTTTTCCCGCCGAGCCCGCAGAGAACACCGGGATACATAAGCAAAAACACTCTGCGCCCTCGGCGTCCTCGGCGGTGTAGACCTGGAGACAGCGCGAAGTTCCTGGGACAAAAAAGTGCTCAAACTGTTAGTCATCATACTTGCTTGAACCGGAAAGGTCAAAGAAAAACCCTCTTGACCTTTCTCTGGTGCTGTATATAATACCCAACATCGTGCCGCCCTGGTTGTAACGATCTTTGCCGCCGAGAGGAGGGGAGGGGACCATGTACCCTGCCGTTCATGCCGCCAGAACTCCGCAGAAGCCGGCCTGTATCAGAAGCCATGCTCTACTCCTCCGGCACCACCGGCCGTCCCAAGGGGATCAGACGCCCCCTGTCTGGGGAGCCGGTGGGGGCCCCTTCCCCCTTCCTCCCCCTGCTCCAGCGACTCTACGGCTTTGACGAGCAGACCGTGTACCTCTCCCCTGCTCCCCTCTACCATGCCGCTCCCCTGGGATTCACCATGCGTATCCTGCGCCTGGGAGGCACGGTGGTGGTCATGGAACGCTTTGAGGCAGAGGAAGCCCTCCGCCTGATCGAGCGCTACCGGGTCACGCACAGCCAGTGGGTACCGACGATGTTCATCCGCATGCTCAGGCTCCCTCCTGAGGTGCGCCATCGCTACGACCTCTCCAGTCACCGGGTGGCCATCCATGCGGCGGCTCCCTGTCCTGTTCCGGTCAAGGAGGCGATGATCGCCTGGTGGGGACCGATCCTGCACGAGTATTACGCCGGTACGGAGCGGAACGGCTTTACCGCCATCAATACGGAAGAGTGGCTCCGGCACAAGGGCTCGGTGGGACGCGCCGTCTTCGGTGAGTTGCATATCGTGGGAGAAGACGGCCAGGAGTGCCCTCCCGGAAAGCCGGGAGTGATCTATTTCGCCAACGGCCCCCGGTTCGAGTACCACAACGATCCGGAACGAACCGCTGCTTCCCGCAACGAGAAAGGCTGGACCACACTCGGCGATATCGGGTACCTGGATGAGGAAGGGTACCTGTACCTGACCGATCGCCAGGCAGATGTGATCATCTCGGGTGGAGTCAACATCTACCCGCGGGAAACAGAGGAGGTCCTTGTCCTGCACCCCAAGGTCATGGATGTGGCCGTGTTCGGGGTGCCCAACGCCGAGTTTGGTGAGGAGGTAAAGGCGGTGGTGCAGCCGGTCAATCCGGCTGAAGCCGGTCCAGCCCTGGCCCAGGAGCTGATCGAGTACTGCAAGGTCCACCTCGCCTCGTACAAGTGTCCCCGCTCCATCGACTTTGCCACGAGCCTTCCCCGTCATCCGACCGGGAAGCTCTACAAGCGCCTGCTCCGCGAGCGGTACTGGACCGGTCACCAGAGTAAGATCATTTGAGCGGCCAGACTCTACCGCCTCTGGGTGCTGGAGTCGATCACCTCGCCGAACAACACCCAGCGCTCTCCGTTAAACCTGGCCAGTTGCAACTGCTCGATCGGGTAGAAATCGGTGGGACTGGTATTGATCTTGATCCCCGGCAAAAGCATGGGGAGTTCTAGATCCCTGATATTCGCCGCCTGCCGCATGATGTTGGCCCGGGTCAGATCGTCTCCGGCCTGCTGCAACACGTGCACCAGGGTCTGGGTTACCGTATAGGCATAGACGTTGAAGCTGTCGTGGATGTTTCCCTCTGGATAGTAGCGCTCCATCCAGGCCAGCCACTCCTTCCGGCCCGGATCGTCCTGCCACTGGGGATCATCCGGGTCCTTCAGATAAAAGGCGGTGATGATCCCCTTGGACGCGGCAAAGCCGGCCGGCTTGAGCACCGCTTCCACCGAGCTGGAGACGTTGTTCAGAAAGTGTACCGGTTTCCAGCCGATATCGGCCGCCTTTTTGATCGCCTGCGCGGCAAACTTGGGGGTGGTGACGTTGAAGAAGACATTCGCCCCGCTACTCTTCAGGTTGACGATCTGCGATTCGATGGTCGGATCGGTCACCTCGTACGTCTGCTCAGCGACGATCATGGTTTGGGCCTTCTCACCCAGGCCATCCTTAAACCCCTTGACATAGTCCTTCCCGTAGTCATCGTTCTGGTAGAGGATCCCGATCTTCGCCTCCGGCAGGTGTTGGAGAATATACTTGGCATAGATCTTGGCCTCACTCTGGTAGTTCGGCTGCCAGCCCATGGTCCAGGGATGCCCCTTCGGATCTCCCCATTTGGTCGCGCCGGTGGCCACAAAGAGGTGGGGGATCTTCTTGCGATTCACGTACTTCCAGATGGCCGTATTGGTCGGGGTTCCTAAGGTTTGGAACAGGAAGAGGACCCGATCCTGCTCCACCAGGCGACGCACCTGCTCTACGGTCTTGGGGGGACTGTACCCGTCGTCATAGCTGAGGAACACGATCTTCCGGCCGTTGATCCCCCCCTCGTCGTTGATCTTCTGAAAATAGGCGGCAATGGCCCTGCCGATCGTCCCATAGGCCGAAGCCGGACCGCTGTACGGATTGGTGTTGCCGATCTTGATCTCCGTATCACTGGCACCCGGATCGTACTTCCCTGCCCCTGATGCTGCGCCCAACAGCAGACTCATCCCGAGCAGCACGGCAAACAGGCCGGAGAACAGCGCTTTTCGTATCATGTCTCCCTCCTTTCCTGCAAAAGCCCTTCACCCTCCTGACATCACTGTCCGGGGTGGGTTTTGGCATGTTACCCTGAGAGCTGGCCGAGTCGTTGCCCTATCTTGCGCACAAACCCGGCGATCCCGTAAGGCATCACGTACATACAGATGATCAAAAAGAGTCCGTAAATAGCCCAGGGAGCCGCCTTGGAGATGTCCTGAGCATAGTTGGGGACAAACTGGATGAAGAAGGCGCCAAAGATCGCGCCAGAGATCGAAGCCAGTCCTCCCACCACGATACCGACCAGAAAGGAGATGGAGAGGAAGACGTTGAAGCTATCCGGGGCCACGAACTGGACCACGATCGCGCCCAAAGCCCCGGCGATCCCGGTGTACATGGCACTGACCCCAAAGGTGAGCGCCTTGTACAGGGCGATGTTGATCCCCATAGCCTCTGCGGCAATGGGGTGATCGCGGATGGCCACCAGGGCCCGTCCCACCCGTCCACGCAGGAGATTCCAGCCGACCAGAAGGGAGAGGAGGAGGACACCCAGGGTCAGGAAGTAGAGCCACTGGTCCGGGTTGAGTGGTAATCCCCAGGGGGCATCAGGTTTAAAGATGACGATCCCCTGCACCCCACCGGTCCAGGTATCGAAGTGTTTCAAGATCTGCGGCACGGCCAGAGCCAGGGCAAAGGTGGCCAGGGCCAGGTAGAGCCCTTCCAGCCTCAGGGCCGGTATCCCAAACAGAAAACCGATCACCAGGCAGAGGAGACCGGCCACCGGGATGGTCCACCCATAGGCGATCTCCCAGCGATCCATCATGATGGCCGCGGTGTAGGCTCCGATGGCGTAGAAGGCACCATGACCGAGGGAGATCTGACCGTTATAGCCGGTAAGGATATTCAGGCCGAGCAGGGCGATGGCATAGATGTAGGCCAGGGCAAACTGGAAGAGGCGATAATCGCTCAATCCGAAAGGGAGGAGGAGGGCCACCAGGAGCACGACCAGCAGGCCGATGCGCTGCAGAGAGGGAAAGGGAGGTTTCATCCTAGACCCTCCTTACCACGGCTGTGCCGAACAGTCCACTCGGCTTGACCAGCAGCACGACCAGGATCAACACCAGGGCCACGGTCAGTTTAAGCTCGGTTCCGATAAAGGGGACGTACGTGCCGACCAGGTTTTCGGTCACCCCAACCACAAACCCGCCGATCACCGCACCACCCGGGCTGGTAAACCCGCCCAGGGTGGCCGAGGCAAAGGCGTAGATCAGGATTCCGCTCATCATGTTCGGCTCCAGAAAGACCACCGGCGCCACCATCATCCCGGCCACTGCCCCGACCAGGGCGGCCAGCCCCCATCCCAGGGCGAGCATCCAGCCGACGCGAATCCCTACCAGGCGACTCGACACCGGATTCTGTGCGGCTGCCCGCATCACCAGACCAAGGGTGGTGTAGCGGAAGAAGAGGTAGAGGAGGAGGAGCAGGATAAGGGTGACCCCGATTGCTCCCAGATCGTGCCACCCGAAGACGATGGTACCGATCTGGATGGGCCGCTTGGGGAAGGGACTGGGGAAGGGCTTGATCACATAGGAGTAGATCCAGCCGGCCAGACTGTTGAGGATCACCAGCAGGCCGATGCAGACGATGACGATGGAGAGGATCGGTGCGTTCTCCACCGGCCGGATAACGATCCGCTCGATCAGGATACCACCGAGAAAGGCGATGGCAAGAGTGGCCAGAAAGGCCACCCAGTAAGGGAGACCGGCATTGAGCAGGGTCCAGGCCAGGTAGGTGCTGAACATGGCCATCTCCCCCTGGGCAAAGTTCACCACATCCGTGGCCTGATAGATCATGACCAGGGCCAGGGCCAGGCTGGCATAGATGCCACCGGTGGCTAAGCCGGAGACGACCTGTTGAATAAAGGTTTCCATGTCTCTATGTTCCTGGATAAAGGTTCTCTCTGTGCCTGGTTTCCTGTAGTCAAGTGTTCAATGCAGCGCGTAGGGGCGCAGCGCCGCTGCGCCCCTACCAGATATCCGGTGGCCTTTGCCCCTTTGTGCCTTAAAATTATCTCCGTGGTGCCTCTCTAATATCCCAGATAGGCACGCCGAATGGCTTCATCCTGCTGGAGTACCGAAGCGGGACCGGAGAGCACCACCCGGCCTGTCTCCAGCAGATAGGCCTGATCGGCAAGGGCAAGAGCCATCGAGGCGTTCTGCTCCACCAGCAGCACACTCACCCCCTCTTCCTGGTTGATGGTCCGCACGATATGAAAGATCTCCCGTACCACCAGCGGGGCCAGGCCGAGGGAGGGCTCATCCAGGAGCAGGAGGCGGGGACGCAGCATCAATCCCCGCGCCACGGCCAGCATCTGCTGTTCCCCCCCGCTCAACGTCCCGGCGATCTGCCGGCGTCGCTCGGCCAGGACCGGGAAGTATTGATATACCCGGTCGAAGTCTCGCGCAATCATGCGCTTGTCACGGCGTCCATAGGCGCCGAGGCGCAGATTCTCCTCCACGGTCAGGTGAACAAAGGTCCCTCTCCCTTCCGGCACATGGGCGATACCCAACCGCACGATCTCTTCGGTCGCTTTCCCCTCGATCCGCTCTCCGGCAAAGCGGATCACCCCACCGGTCTTCACCATCCCGCAGACGGCCCGTAAGGTGGTGGTCTTTCCCGCCCCGTTGGCTCCCAGGATGGTCGTGATCCCTCCTTCCTCAACACGAAAACAGATACCATGCAGGACCTGGGTCCATCCGTAATACGCCTCCAGGTTTTCCGTCTCCAATAAGGCGCTCACTCCTCACTCCCCAGATAGGCTCGAATCACCTCTGGATGTTGCCGGATCACGGCCGGTGTCCCCTCGGCGATCTTGCGGCCGAAGTCGAGGACCACCACCCGATCCGAAACCTGCATCACCAGTTGCATGTGATGCTCGACCAGCAGCATGGTGAGCTGTCGTTCGCTACGGATACGCTGTAGCAGGGTACCCAGTTCGGCCACCTCCTCGTGGTTGAGCCCTCCGGCCGGTTCATCCAGGAGTAACAGCTTGGGCTGACTGGCCAGGGCCCGGGCCAGCTCTACCCGTTTGAGCGTGCCAAAGGGGAGACCCACTACCGGCCGGTTGGCGACAGCCTCCAGGTCCAGGAAGGAGAGTAACTCTATGGCGATGTCATAGATCTGGCGTTCTTCCTGGCTGACACCGGGTAGACGGAGGGCGTGACTGAAGAAACCATGCCGGGTACGGCTATGCATACCGACCATCACGTTCTGGATGACGGTCAGGGAGGGGAAGAGGGCGAGATTCTGGAAGGTGCGACCGATACCGAGCTTTGCGATCTGATGGGGAGTTAAGGGCAGGATCGGCCTGCCCTCAAAGAGAATCTCTCCCTGATGCGGGGTGTAGAGACGGCTCAGGCAGTTGAAGAGGGTGGTCTTTCCTGCTCCATTGGGACCGATCAGACCAACGATCTCCCCCTCCTCTACACTGAAGGAGACGTTATCCAGGGCGACGATTCCTCCGAAACGCATGGTGAGGTCACGAACCACCAGGAGAGAGGAGAGATGAGGTCTCATGTTCACCTGCCTCGCAGCCAGTAACAATCCCACAGTGAGGACTCAGATTCTCCATGTACAGGCCGTCATCGTTCTGACCCCGGCCTAATATGCCGCTCGTACTGCTGTCGCAAGACTTTTTTATCGAATTTCCCGACCCCGGTCTTGGGGATCTCGGTGAGGAAGACCACCTCGTCGGGTAGCCACCAGCGGGCAAACTTATCGCGTAAGAACGCCAGGATCTCTTCCCCGGTGATCTCTCCCCTGTACTCTGGCCTGGGCACCACGCAGGCCAGGGGGCGTTCCTGCCATTTCGGATGAGGCACGGCGATCACGGCAGCTTCCAGGACCTTGGGATGGGCCATGATGGCGTTCTCCAGATCGACACTCGAGATCCACTCCCCACCGCTTTTGATTAAATCTTTGGTCCGGTCCACGATCTGGATGTACCCTTCCGGATCGATGGTGACCACATCCCCGGTGCGGAGCCATCCTTGGTGAAACCGCTCTGCACTGTGAGGATCGCGGTAATAGGCGCTGGCGATCCAGGGGCCCCGGACCAGCAGCTCTCCCTGGCTCTTCCCGTCCCAGGGGATGTCTCGTCCCTCTTCATCCACCGCCTTGAGCTCTACCCCGGCCACCATGGTCCCCTGCTTGGCCCGCACCGCAAAGCGCTCCTCCTCTGGCCAGCTCTCCATATAGCTCTTCAGGCGGGAGAGGGTCCCTAAGGGGGTCATCTCGGTCATGCCCCACCCCTGAATGATGCGGATGTTCCAGCGGCGTTCGTACGTTTCGATCAGGCTGCGGGGAACCGCCGATCCACCGGAGAGGATGGTGTGCAGGCTGGACAGGTCGTACGATTCCTGCTCGAGGACCTGTTGCAGTCCGATCCAGAGGGTAGGGACCCCGGCGGTCACCGTTACCCGTTCGCTCTGGATCAGGTGGGCCAGCTCTCGCGGCTGCATGTGCGTGCCGGGAAAGACCTGTTTGCTTCCGGCCAGGGTAGCGGTAAAGGGGAGACACCAGGCGTTGGCGTGGAACATGGGCACCACGATCATGATGGTATCCTGTTCGGAAAGACCGATGCTGTCCACCCCGGTTTCGGCCAGGGAGTGGAGGAAGATAGCACGGTGGCTGTACACCACGCCTTTCGGATGACCGGTGGTACCCGAGGTATAGCACATCCCGGCCGCGTCGTGCTCATCCAGGTGCGGCCAGTCGTAATGAGGAGAAGCTCCGGCGAGCAAGGCTTCGTAGCTGTGTACCGGGTGCAGGGAGGTGGCCGGAGGGGTCGTCTCTTCTCCCAGGGCGATATAGTGCTGGACCGTTTTCAGCTCTCCCCGGATCCCTTCCAGAAGAGGGGTTAGGCTCTCATCGAAACAGAGGATTCTGTCCCCGGCATGGTTGATGATATAGGCGATCTGCTCCGGGAAGAGGCGGATGTTGACCGTGTGTAACACGGCTCCGCTACAGGTCACGGCAAAGTAGAGTTCCAGGTGGCGGTAGTGATTCCAGGCCAGGGTCCCGACCCGATCCCCCTTCTGCACCCCCAGTCGTTTTAAGACGCTGGCCAGGCGTCCTACCCGTTGATAGAAGCCGGCATAAGTGTACCGGTGAAGGCCGGTCGGCATCCAACTGACGATCTCCTTCCTGCCGTACAGCTTACGGCTCCGCTCCAGGAGATGCTGCAGGGTCAGCGGATAGTCCATGATCAACCCTTGCATCGCTTCCCCCCTCCCTTGATGAAGTCAAAAAGCAGAGTTGCGCTCCTATATACTACACCTTGGATCTGGAGTCAAGCAAAATGGATTGACCTGGGCACGGGGGGACGGATTTCTTTGCGACTGCAGGAAGACTTTTCCCCTGGAGCACCGTAGAAAATGGAGGCAGGCTTAGGAATACCTTTCCTCCTGGCCAGACTATTCTCTTTTCTTCTCTATCCAGTCCCTGACCATCTGCAGGAAGTAGCGGTGAATCGTCTCCTGGTCGGTCAGTTCAGGATGGAAGGAGGCCACCAGCACCGACCCTTCTCGGGCCAGGACCGGTTCTGAGCGGTGCGTGCCGAGTACGGTCACCCCTTTCCCGACCCGGGTGATACGGGGAGCACGGATAAAGACCATGGGGAGCGGTTCTCTCTTCTCGTAGAGGGTGATCTCCCCTATGGTTTCAAAGCTCTCCCGCTGCCGGCCATAGGCGTTACGCTGGGCAGCGATGTCGATATAGCCCAGGGAGAACTGGGCCGGATCGCTTACCTCTCTGGCCAGGAGGATCAACCCGGCACAGGTACCGAAGATCGGTTTCTGTGCGGCGTGGAACCGGTCCAGGGCCGGCAGGAAGTCATCTGCCTGCAGGAGTTTTAAGAGGGTGGTACTCTCTCCCCCCGGGATGACCAGGCCGGCCACCTGCTCCAGTTCGGCCGGTTTGCGCACCTGGAGGACAGGTACGCCCAAGGCTTCGAGCCGGTGTTGATGGGCGGCAAAATCTCCCTGCAAGGCTAACACCCCTATGGCCTGCATCACACACCCCTCCTCTGCAGCAGTTCCTCTGGGGTCAGGGTACTCATCTCGATCCCCGGCATCGCCTCTCCCAGGTCTTCCGAAATCTTGAGGAGTGTCTCCGGGTCCTGGTAATGGGTCACGGCCAGGACGATGGCCCGCGCCCGGGCTGGTGGGTCTTCTGATTTGAAGATGCCGGAGCCGACAAAGACCGCCTCTGCGCCGAGCTGCATCATCAGTGCCGCATCGGCCGGGGTGGCAATCCCACCCGCGGCAAAGTTGGGCACCGGCAGCTTCCCTGTCTCTGCCACCAGTTTGACCAGTGCATAAGGGGCCCCCATCTCCTTGGCTTCGGTCATCAACTCCTCCGGCCG
>RFHZ01000653.1 GCA_003696125.1 Nitrospinota bacterium | reverse complement strand
GCTAGAGAAAAGCAAGCATCCCAATAGAAAGAGTAGCAGCGAAAGGCCGATTTTCCTCATCCTGATCCATACCCAGGTGAGATCTCACTCAGGGTATGGATCAGGATGAGGAGAATCGGCCTTTCGCTGCTACTCTTTCTATTGGGATGCTTGCTTTTCTCTAGCCAGGGGCTTGCCGGATCTCCCCCCAAGAAGGAAGAGAACCGGCTCCAGGCCGCCATCCGCCGCATCAGTAACACCCCCTGCCTGCGCCAGGGGAAAGTCGGGGTCAAGGTCGTCTCCCTTTCCCGCCAGGAGACGCTGGTGGCGATCAACGCAGATCAGCATTTCATTCCCGCCTCCAATACCAAGCTGTTTACGACAGCCGTTGCCCTGCTGCGCCTGCATCCCGAGTATACCTTTGCCACCCCGCTTTTCACCGACGGGAAACTGGTCGGTGACCGGTTGGAGGGGAACCTCTACCTGCAGGGTTCTGGTGATCCTTCCCTGGTTTCAGAAGAGCTCTGGATCATGGTGGAGCAGCTCTGGAACCAGGGGATTCGTGCTATCAAGGGAGACATTGTGGGGGACGATCGTTTCTTTACCGGTGCGGAACGGGGGAGGGGATGGACCAATCCCCGGAGTGTGCGGGCCTATAATGCCAAGACCGGTGCCCTCTCCTTAAACTTCAATGCCATTGCGGTTCGGGTAGAGCCGGGAAGACGGAAGGGAGAAAAGGTACGCGTCACCCTCTCCCCTCCCACCGCCTATATCACCCTTACCAGCCGGGCCACCACCTCCCCGGCCGGGAGCAGGACCGCGATAACGGTCGATCGCCGGCCGCTACCGCAGGGAGACCGGATTGTGGTGGCAGGGCGCATGGCAGCAGGAGAAGGGCCCCAGACCTTCTATCGCAACATCTCTCATCCCACCCTCTTTACCCTGACCGTGCTGCGAGAGTTTTTAGAGCGGTACGGGATCGCCGTGCAGGGAGGGGTCCGCGAAGGGGAGGTTCCTCCAGAAGCCACCCGCCTCCTTACCCATCATTCCAAACCCCTGGCCCGTATCCTGCTCGATATGAATAAGTTCAGCAACAACTTCATCGCCGAGCAGGTGTTGAAGACCCTGGGGGCAGAGATCAAGGGGCCACCCGGTTCTTTCCAGAAGGGGCTCGATGTGCTGGAGGAGACGCTGGCCGAACTGGGTATTGCACCCAGGACGTATACCCTGGCAGACGGGTCTGGCCTTTCCCCGCTGAACCGGGTCACTCCTGCCCAGATCGTGCACCTGCTGGAGCAGATGTACAACCGGTTTACGGTGCAGGCAGAGTTCCTGGCCTCCCTGGGGATCATGGGGGTGGATGGCTCGGTGAAGGAACGCCTGGAGCAGACACCGGCTCAGCGACGGGTACGGGTGAAGACCGGGTCCCTGGCCGGAGTCAGCGCCCTCTCCGGTTATGTGGAGACCCTGCAGGGAGAACTACTCGCCTTCTCCATTCTCATGAATCGTTTTGCTTGCGGCCTCTTTCAGGCAATGGATCTGCAGGATGAGATGGTTTTGCAGATGGTCCGGTTTGCTCGCTGATCTCTGTGGTGAGGAGTGATATCATGACTACCCGGTTTCAGGAAAGACGCTGGCAGGTGACCGCTGTCCCTTCCCAACTGCGACAGCAACTGGCCCAGGCCTGTGGCATCCCGCCCCTTTTGGCCGGTCTCTGCATCAACCGTGGTTTACACACCGTCTCCCAGATCCAACGCTTTCTCCATGCCTCACTACACGACCTCTACAATCCCTTTACCATGCACGGCATGGAGCAGGCTGTAGAGCGCATCGTCCAGGCGCTGCACAGGGGGGAGAGGATGGTGGTGTACGGCGACTACGATGTCGATGGGGTAACGGCGACGGCGTTGTTGATCCGGTTCTTCCGGGCTCTGGGTATCGAGGTTCCTTACTATCTCCCCCATCGTGAACAGGAAGGGTACGGGGTACATGCCGGGGCGCTGCACCGGCTTCATGCCGAGGGGACCACCCTGGTGATCACGGTCGATTGTGGGATCAGTGCCACAGAAGAGATGCGTCTGGCGCGCAGCCTGGGGATCGATGTGATCATCACCGATCATCACCAGTGTCCCCCTGAGCTGCCAGAGGCGGTGGCCATCCTCAATCCCCACCAGCCCTGCTGCTCGTATCCGACCCGCGTCCTCTCCGGGGTGGGAGTGGCCTTCAAGCTGGTGACCGCCCTGCGGGCCCGTCTCCGGGAAGAGCGGGCATGGAAGAGGCGGCTTCCCAATCTCCGGCAGCATCTCGATCTGGTGGCACTGGGGACCATTGCCGATCTGGTCCCCCTGGTCGATGAAAACCATATCCTGGCCCGGCAGGGACTGCTAGAGTTGTCCCGGACCGGTAAGGTCGGGTTGCAGGCCTTACAGAAGGTGGCCGGTCTGCATCCGGCCCACCTGAATGCCGAGCAGGTCAGCTTTGCCCTGGCCCCCCGGCTGAACGCGGCGGGGAGGTTGGAGACGGCCCGGGCAGCGGTGGAACTCCTCATCACCGAAGACCCGCAACAGGCCTGGCAGCTCGCCCTGGCGCTTGACCGCATCAACCAGAAGCGGCAGGCGATACAGGAGCGTATCCTCCAGTCGGCCAGACACCAACTGGAATCCTGTCCTGCCCTGGCCCAGGGACAGGCCATTGTCCTGGCCGACGAGAGCTGGCATCCCGGGGTGATCGGTATTGTCGCCTCCAAACTGGCGGCAGAGTATGCCAAACCGACCATTCTGATCAGTGTGCAGGGGGATATGGGGAGGGGATCGGGACGGAGCATCCCTCCCCTCCACCTCTATGAGGGGCTCATCCCTTGCCGGGAATGGCTGCTCACCTTTGGCGGTCATGGTGCCGCTGCCGGACTCACCATCGAGCGCCGGCATATCGAGTCCTTTCGCGTCCGCTTCAATCAGGTGGTAGAGGAGTTGCTGGGAGGCGAGCCCTTCATCCCTACCCTGCAGATCGATGCAGAGGTGACCCTGGCCGAACTCTCTCCCTCCTTCCTGGAGGCCTTGCAACGACTGGAACCCTTTGGGGAGGGGAACCCTCCCCCCATCTTTGCCGCGTACGATCTGGAAGCCATCGGCACACCCCAGGCGCTGGGGAGAGGTCAGGACCATCTCCGTCTCACCGTGCGCCAGGACTCAACCGTGGTTCCTACCATCGGGTTTCACCTGGCTCATCTCCTGCCAGCCATTCAACGCTCCCCTCGCTTCTCTCTTGCCTTTACTCCCCAGCTTAACCGCTGGAACGGCCGGGAAGAGCTCCAGCTCCTGGTGCGCGATATTCGCTGGTAGGTGTCCTCCAGAATCCTGACCTGAACAGGGTTTGGATGACAGGAGGGAGCAAGAGGGCTGGTATCGCCTCGTTCCACGGGCACGTATTGACTTTTTCTGGCGAGTACCTTAGGATAAAGAAGCGAGAACAGAAGAAAAGTCTCGGTGTCGAGGACGGGGAGGAGTGAAGCGCAGGGATGTACTACTCATTTTTTGGCTTAAAGGAGAAGCCTTTCAATGTGACCCCAGACCCTCGCTTTCTCTTTTTGAGCAAACAGCACCAGGAGGCGCTGGGACACCTCCTCTACGGCATCGAGGAGCGCAAGGGATTCATCGAGATCACCGGAGAGGTCGGTACCGGTAAGACCATCCTCTGCCGGGCCCTCCTCAATCAGGTGGGGAAAAACGTTCATACCGCCCTCATCTTCAATTCCTACCTCTCCGAGATCGAACTCCTCCAGAACATCAATACCGATTTCGGGCTGACCGGTTCTGGTCGCACCCGCAAGGAGTTGATCGACGAGTTAAACCGCTTCCTCATCCACCAGTTTAGCGAGGGGAAGAATGCGGTGTTGATTATCGATGAGGCGCAGAACCTTGATCCCCCGGTCCTGGAACAGATCCGCATGCTTTCTAATCTGGAGACCGATAGCGGGAAATTGCTGCAGATCGTGCTGGTAGGACAACCAGAGCTGCGCGACCTCTTGAGTCGTCCCAACCTGCGACAGCTCGATCAACGCATCGCCGTGCGCTATCACCTGCAACCCCTCGACCGCAGCGATACAGAGCAGTATATCTACCATCGACTCCTGGTAGCCGGCTCACGAGGGGAGCTGGAGTTTACCCAGAAGGCTTTAGACAGGATCCATCAGTATTCTGGTGGCATACCGCGTCGCATCAATATCCTGTGTGATCGGGCCCTGCTCCACGCCTATGCGGTGGATCAGAAGCGCATCGATGCCACCATGGTCCAGCGAGCAGCCCGGGAGGTGGAAGGGCAGGATAAAGTCTCTCCCCCTGTCTCCTCCCTCTCCCCCCTGCGTATCTCCTTCCGCTGGGGACTGGTGGGGGTGATGATCCTCTTTCTCCTCTCCGCCGTGGCCGCCTACTTCTTTTGGGTCTCTTCGCCCCCTTCCTGGTCCTGGTGGAGAAGCGAGGCCAGGGAAGAGCAGGTCACCTCGTCTTCTCCCTTAGAGGAATCGACGTCACTTGCGGCTCCTGTTGAACCAGAGGCTTCTCCCCCTCCTCCGGTAGAAGCGAGAGAAACAGGAACCGAGACGTCCTCGCCTCCCTTACCGGTGGAAGAGGCTTCGGTGTCCCTGGGGGGTGATGAACAGGGAGAAGTGACGGCGTCGCTGATGCCAGCGGAAGAGACGCCGGCACCAGATACCCTGCCCGCCGAGCAGGAGTACCAGGAGAAGATCGCCCAGATCGTCATGCAGTACGGTATCCTTACTCCCCAGACCGTGGCGGCAGGACTCAAGGTGGACCTCTTTCCGGTCTGGTTACATTTCGACCGGTTGCGAGCCTTTAAGGTCCCATCCCTGGTGGAGGTCTTCCCCCAGGATCCGGGACAGGCAGAGACCTTCTTCCTGCTGGGGGTGCGTGATGATACCGTCATCGCCTTTGACAGCCATGGCGAGAAGCAGCGTCTCAGCCGGGAACGCTTTAACGCGATCTGGTATGGGAAGACCTATCTCCTCGTTCCGCGTACCCAGGGCACACAGCGGGTGCTCTGGGAAGGGATGGTGGGGGAAGATGTGAGGCGATTGCAGGAAGATCTGGCCCTGCTCGGGTACTATGCGGATCAGCCCACAGGGGAGTTTGATACCCGGACCAAGAATGCGGTTCGCTATTTCCAACGGGATTATAACCTGCAGGTCGATGGCTATGTGGGACCAGAAACCCGGTTAATGTTGTACTATATGCTTGGGGAGTCTGCTCTCAACCGATAGGTGTGAGCAAGATGAGCATTATTAACGATGCTCTAAAAAAGGCAGAGGCGGAAAAGGGCCGGAAGCAGTTGCCGGCCGGACTCCTTCCCACGGCGCAGAGCTGGCGCAGCCGGGAGGAATCCCCCTGGCAACACCTTCTCCTGTTTCTGGGAGCGCTCTGCTCCTCCCTGCTCTTTGTCTTTGCCGTCTTCTACCTGTATCGGTCTTACGGAACCTCGCCTCACCTGGGAGGGCAAAGCGGGGAGAAGGGTGAACTGGTGGAAGAGGGGATAGCGCAGGAGACGGTGCCAGAGGAGCCGCTTCTTCCGGCTGTATCACCTGAGCCGGCTGTTGTTGCTCGTGTCGCCCCTCTCGTGGAACAGGTGCACGAAGAGGAAACACCGCCACCACCGAAGATAGTGGCCCGCAGCGGAGAGAACTCCTCTCCTCCACCAGAGGAGAAGGAGGAGCCTCGAGAGGTGGTTACCCCTGCTCCCCTCGCAAAAGAGGTCCCGGTGCAGGGTCTGGGAAGAGGACGGGAGACGACCGATAGGGGAAGGAAGAGAGAAGGGGAAGAGTCTCTCGACATTTCGGCTGCGGCCGAAGATTACTTCCAGGAGGGGCTGGCTTTACAAGAGGCGGGAAAGTGGGAAGAGGCCATCATCGCCTTCCAGAAGGCGCTGGCGCTGGATGATCAACTGCTGGCTGCCCGGAACAACCTGGGGAACCTTTACTTTCGCCTGGGACGATATGAAGATGCGCAGCGGGAGTACCAGGAGGCGATAATGCTTGACCCTTCTTATGCCAAAGCGCATAATAATCTGGGAAATGTCTTGGCCGTGCTCGGGGAAGAGGAAAAGGCCATAGAGGCTTTTCAATCCGCCATTGCCCTGGATCCGACCTATGCCACCCCTTACTATAACCTCGGCTCACTCTATGCCAGAAGGGGAGAGAGAGAAAAGGCTCTGAACGCCCTGCGAAAGGCGATCAGCCTGAACCAGGCGGTGCGGACCTGGTTGCAAGAAGAACCGGAGGATTATCAAACCTTGCGTGAGGATAAGGAATTTCAGGCCCTCCTGCGTTAGGGAGAGATATGATGCATCAACTGAAACGCTACTTTTGGCTCATTCATCTGTGCCTGATCACCCTTCTCGCTGCGGGGAGTGCGGAGCTGTTCCTCACCTATCTTGAATCCATGCTCCAGCAGAATCCAGAGCCGCTGGCCACGCCCCTTCGCACGGAAACGATGGCCGTGGAACGCCACGCCTTTCCCTATTACGCCATCATTGAGAAGCGCAACATCTTCAATTCGACTCCTGAACCTGTCCGACCGGTCAAACCTCCTCCTACCCGCACCCCGCCTCCCCAGCGTCCACCGACCACCCTGAATCTGAAGTTGTTGGGAACGGTGGTGGGAGGAGATGTCCGGAGCTCTTACGCCGTCATCGAGGATGTTGCTGCCCGCAAGCAGGATATTTATCAACTCGGCGATACCATACACGAGGCGATCCTTATCGAGATCGACCGCAATCGGGTGGTCTTAAAGAACGGCAACCGTGAGGAGGTGCTCTACAGCTTTCAAGAGGAAGAGGAGAAGAAGAGGAGAACCCCTCAACGGCCGATGCGGCCTTTCCGGCAGGGAGGCAGGCAGACAACGCAGGTAGAAGGGGTCCGCCAGATCGATGAGACGACCTGGCGGGTGAGCCGGGAGTCGTTGACCGAACAACTGGAAAACTTTAACCGCCTGCTGACCGAAGTGCGCATGGTTCCCAACTTCTCTGATGGGAAACCGGACGGGTTTCGGATCGCCAATATCCGCCCGAACAGCTTCCTGCGGGCACTCGGGCTGCGGCGGGGTGATGTGCTCAAGGGGGTCAACGGCTTAAAGATCAACAGCCCTGAGGATGCGTTCCGGGCGTATCAACAGTTCCAGACCGAATCGACGATTACCGTTGATATCGAGCGGAACAACACGCCGCAAACGCTCACCTTTGAAATCCGCTGAGCAGAGGGGAAGGGATGATCCGGTGATGTGGAAAAGGAAAAGCATGGTTCGGCAACGGATATGCTGGTCGGTGATTATGATCCTCCTGCTGCTGGCGTCTTCCGGCTATCCGCTTCGCCTGGATGATGAGCCCACGCCCAAGCTCTCGGCACGGCGTGGGGGGGATAACATGATATCGCTCGATTTCGACAATGTGGATCTCCGGGTGGTGATCAAGTTTATCAGTGAGCTGACCGGCAAAAACTTCCTGGTAGACGATAAGGTCAAGGGAAAGGTGACCATCATTTCCCCTACCCGCATCCCGGTGGAAGAGGCGTACGACATCTTCCTCTCCATCCTCGATATCCAGGGCTTTGCCGCTGTCCCCAGTGGGGATGTCATCAAGATCGTGCCGGCCAGGGATGTCAAGCAGAAGGCCGTACCCACCCAGGTGGGGAGTGATCTGCAGCAGATCCCGCGGGATGATCGTATCGTGACCCAGTTGATCCCCTTAGAGCATGCCGATGCCAACGAGATCCGCACCATCCTGACCCCATTGATCCGCAAAGAGGGGACCATCCTCTCCTATCCTCCTACCAACACCCTGATCGTGACCGATACGCTGGCCAATATCAGACGACTGCTCGAGATCGTGCGGGAGATCGATGTCGAATCGACCCGGGAAGAGATTACGGTCATTCCCCTGGAGCATGCCCTGGCCAGTGACCTGGCATCCACCATTACCGCTACCATGGAGGTGAGCCGACAACAGCGTCCTGCCCAGCCGCAACGGCGACCGATCCGGCGTCGCCGGGCAAGGGGAGTGCAGCCGACCCTGACCGCAGTAGAGAAGGTGTTTAAGGTGATCCCGGAGAGTCGTACCAACTCCCTGATCGTGGTGGCCACCCCCGAGGATCTCGCCGTGGTCAAGAAACTGGTTACCCAGCTCGATGTTCCTGCTCCCAAGGGGAGGGGACAGATTCACGTCTACTACGTGCAATACGCGGTAGCCGAGGACCTGGCCAAGGTCCTGACCGCCCAGGCCGCAGAGATCCAGCGGATCGCTGCTCCTCCCAAGGCTCCCATCCCGTCGGGACAGCGGGCGGCACCAGCAGCACGACCCCAACCACGAACGGTGAGTGGTGAGATCCCGGGACAGGAGCAGAAGATCACCATTACCGCGGATAAGGCGACCAACTCGCTGGTCATCAGCGCCTCGCCCGAGCAGTACGAGATGCTGCTGGAGGTGATCAAGAAGCTCGATATCCCTCGTCCCCAGGTCTATGTAGAGGCCGCCATTGTCGAGATCAGCCTGGATAAGACCAAGGAACTCGGCTTTGAGTTTCGCTCGACACAGGATTTTACCGAGAAGAAGGAAGCTGTTCCCTTTGGGGGAACCAGTTTTGGCCTCATCAATCAAGCCATCCAGAATCCCTTTGGTCTTTCTGGCCTGTCCATCGGCCTGATCGAGGGGACCATCACCTTTGGGGGCCAGACCTTCCTCAACATCGGTGCCCTTTTGCGAGCCATCCAGGATGAGCGCGGGGTGAATGTGCTCTCCACGCCTCACCTGCTGACCACGGATAACGAGGAGGCGGAGATCATCGTGGCCAATAACGTCCCCTTTGTCACCAGCACCAGCCAGACCGAGATCAGCACCGTGACCAATATCGAGCGACGGGATGTCGGGATTACCCTCCGCTTTACCCCCCAGATCGGGGAAGGGGGAACGGTGCGGCTCAACATCTTCCAGGAGATCTCGGCCATTCAGGAGACGGTCACCGGCCTGGCCGCTTCGCAGGTCGGTCCCACCACCTCCAAGCGTTCGGCCAAAACCTCGGTCGTGGTCCGCGACAAGCAGACGGTGGTCATCGGGGGGTTGATGCAAGACAACGTGAACTCCCGGCAGACCAAGGTCCCCTGTCTCGGCGATGTTCCCTTCCTGGGCCGGCTCTTCTCCTTTGCATCGGAACGGGGAGACAAGACCAATCTCCTCATTTTTATCACCCCCACCATTGTCCGCAATGCCACAGACCTTCAGAAAATCGGGGAACAGGTCGATGAGAAGAGCAGGAAGTTTAGTCGGGAGACCGGAGAACCCCAGGAGATCCCGTCGGTGCGTGAACCGACCATCCTGGCACCTACCCGGTAAGGAAGGAGAGAGGCATTAAAAATTAGGCACAAAGGGACAGAGGCACTAAAAACCAGGCACAGAGGCATCAGGTAGGGGCGACGCATGCGTCGCCCCTACCTCAGTCCTCATTACTCATTACTCGTTACTCATTACTGAAATAGCGGTGAAGATATGAAAAAGACACATCTGGGCAAGATTTTACTGGAGCAAGGGGTATTAAAGGAGGAGGAACTCGCCCAGGCTTCCGCCTTGCAGCAGGAAAAGGGAAAGCCGTTAGAGGAGATCCTCCTGCAGCAGGGCTATCTCAGCGAAGAAGCATTTCTCACCGCCCTGAGTAACTACCTGGATATCCCTTATGTAAAGCGGATTGAACCGGAAAATCTCGATCCGGGCCTGATCAGGCGGGTCCCGATCGGCTATTATCGCCAGCATCACCTCTTTCCCATCCGCCTGGAGGATCAGGTCCTCAAGGTGGCTACGGCCAACCCCTTTGACCTGCAGCCGCTGGACGATCTGAGTGTCATCCTCGGGTATCCGGTGGAGCCGGTGCTCTGCCCGGATCGGGAGATCATGAATGCCATCAACGCCTTCTACGATCGCGAGGTCGATTCGGCCGAACAGGTGATCCAGGACCTGGATGCCGAGGATCTGGGTATTCTGGCCGGGGAGATCGAAGAGACGCAGGATCTCCTCGATCTGGCCACAGAGGCTCCCATCATCAAACTGGTCAACACGATCCTCTTCCAGGCGGTACGGGAACGGGCGAGCGATATCCACATCGAGCCGTTTGAGCGGGAACTGAAGGTGCGCTATCGCATCGATGGCATCCTCTACAATATCCTCACCCCCCCTAAGCGGTTGCAATCGGCCATCATCTCCCGTATCAAGATCATGGCCAACCTGAATATCGCCGAGAAGCGTCTCCCCCAGGATGGCCGCATCAAGATCCGGGTGGCGGATAAGGATGTGGATATCCGTGTCTCGGTGATTCCCACCGCTTTTGGAGAGCGCATCGTCCTCCGTCTCCTGGACAAGAGCAGCATCCTGCTCGACCTGGAAGATATCGGGATGGGAAAGGAGGAGCTGTACAGGTATAGCCAGTTGATTCGCCGCTCCAACGGCATCATCCTGGTGACCGGCCCGACCGGGAGTGGGAAGACCACCACCCTGTATGCCACCCTCAACCGCATCAACTCCCCGGAGAAGAACATCATCACGGTCGAGGACCCGATCGAATACCAGTTGCACGGTATCGGCCAGATGCAGGTCAATCCCAAGATCCAGCTCACCTTTGCCAGCGGCCTCCGCTCCATCCTGCGCCAGGACCCGGACATCATCATGGTGGGAGAGATCCGGGATCTGGAAACGGCCGAGATCGCCATCCAGGCTTCCCTCACCGGTCACCTGGTCTTTAGCACCCTCCATACCAACGATGCGGCTGGAGCCATCACCCGGCTCCTCGATATGGGGGTGGAACCGTACCTGGTCGCTTCTGCGGTGATCGGGATTCTGGCCCAGCGACTGGTCCGCGTCATCTGCCCGCAGTGTAAGGAGCGCTACATCCCGGAGCCGAAATCGCTGGAAGAGGTCGGGTTGCATCTCTTCCAGGAGGGGTTCGACGGCTATCTCTATCGAGGCAAAGGCTGCGAGGCCTGTATGCATACCGGATTTCGTGGACGTACCGGTATTTACGAGCTGCTGGTCATGGATGATCCCATCCGTCGCCTCACCCTACACAACACCGACTCCAACACCATAAAAAGAGAGGCCATCCAGCGTGGCATGAAGACACTGCTGATGGATGGGGTGGAAAAGATGAAACGGGGCATTACCACTCTGGAAGAAGTGCTGAGGGTAACACAGGAGTAGTCATGCCGGTTTACGAGTACAAGGCGCTGAATCCAGCGGGAAAACTGGTACGGGGCATCGTGGATGCCGATGACATGCGCAGTGCCCGGACCAAGCTGCGCAAAGCCGGGATCTTCCCGACCGAACTGCGGGAGGATACGGTAGGGAAGCGGGGAGCACGGCAGGAGATCCGGTTTACCACCCTCTTACACCGGGTCAAACCCCAGGATGTGGCCCTCATGGTCCGCCAGCTCTCTACCCTGACCGTGGCCGGCTTACCCCTGGTCGAGTCCCTGACCGCATTGATCGAGCAGGTGGATCATCCCTATCTCAAGCGGGTGATCACCCAGGTCCGGGAAAAGGTCAATGAAGGGAGCACCCTGGCCGATGCCCTTGCCGAACATCCCCGCATCTTCTCTCCCCTGGCCGTCAACATGATCCGGGCCGGGGAGGCGAGCGGGGCCCTGGATATTGTGCTCCTGCGGCTGGCCGACTTTACCGAAAGCCAGGTGGCGCTACGCAACAAGATCTGGGCCGCCATGACCTATCCGATCCTGATGACCTTTGTCGGCTCAGGGGTCCTCTTCTTCCTCCTGACCTTTGTCATCCCGGTGGTGACCCAGATCTTTCAGGACATGGAGCAGAGTCTTCCCCTGGTTACCCGGGTCCTGATCGGGGTGAGCACGTTTTTGCAGCGCTACTGGTGGCTCTTGCTGGTGGGAATCCTTACCCTGGTCTTTGCCGCCAGGAAGTACCGGCAGACAGAGGCGGGAAGCCTTCTCTACGATAAGCTCAAACTCCGCTTCCCCGTGTTTGGTCCCCTCTTTCAAAAGGTGGCCATCTCCCGCTTTAGCCGCACCCTGAGCATCCTGCTCGATAGCGGGATCACCCTGCTCACCGCTCTCGATATCGTCAAGGCGGTGATGAACAACAAGGTGCTGGCTGCGGCCGTTGAGGAGGCGCGCAAGAGTATCAGCGAGGGACAGGATATCGCTTCGCCTCTGCGACGCAGCCAGCTCTTCCCTCCCCTGGTGGTGCACATGATCGCGGTAGGGGAGAAGAGTGGTAAGCTGGAGGAGATGCTGCGGCGGATCGCCGAGAGTTACGATAACGAAGTAGAGGCGACGGTCCAGGGATTGACCTCCATTCTGGAACCCTTCATGATCCTGGTGATGGGAGCGGTGGTCGGGTTTATTGTCCTCTCTATTCTCCTTCCCATCTTTGAAATGAACCAGATCGTCAGGTGAGTAGATGCCAAAAAGAGTCCTGGGAATCGATATCGGGAGTTATTCCTTAAAGCTGATCCAGCTCCAGGGAACCCTGAAAGGGTATACCGTCCGCTCCGTGCAGGAGCATCGCTGGATGTACGAATCCCCCTCTCCCCCTGCCGAGCAGAAGGGCCCCCTGGCCGGTCCCTCCCGGGATACCGCCGGTGGGCTCTTACCCCACCCTTTCACCCATCGCCTGTGACCGGCAGCTACGCTATGCGAAGCTACAG
>RFHZ01000652.1 GCA_003696125.1 Nitrospinota bacterium | reverse complement strand
GGACTGGACCGCTCCCATGTAGCGGACCTCTTCCGCTCCTCCTGCCGCGATGAGGCCGACGATACGCCGGCCATCTTTGAGAGCCAGCTTGCGGTAAATCCTGCGTTCCGGATCGGTGAAACTCAACATCTCGACCCCGGCTTCTTCCTGGAAGAGGCCGATAGAGGTAAAGGTCATGCCAAAAGCGTCCAGCACGTTCATGCTGAGGCTACCCGGGTACTCCAGGCGCTTTCCAGCCATGTTGGCGCCGGCCACCTTTCCCTGTTCCACCGCGGTCGGCCAGATGGCGTGAACAACGGTACGCTCCCTGTGGAGAAAATCCGCACATTCGGCGCAGTCGCCGGCGGCAAAGATGTTTTCCACGCTGGTCCGCATCTGTTGATCGACCAGGACCCCGCGTTGAACCGCAATCCCACTCCCCTGCAGGAAGTCGATGTTGGGACGCACCCCGGTGGCCATGACGATCATATCGGCTTCGAGGAGCGAGCCATCCTTAAGCGTTACCCGCTTCCTCCCGCCCGGCAGTTCGGCCAGCTCTACCGCTTCTGCACCCGTCCTCACCTCTATCCCCTGCTGGCGCATCTGCTCCTCCAGCATCTGCGCCGCCTGCCGGTCCAGGAGCCGGGGCATCACCTGGTCCATCAACTCGACCACGGTAAACCGGATCTCCCGGTTGCACTTGTGCATGGCGTTGATGGTCAGCATGCTGATGAACCCTCCACCCAGCACGACCACCTCCCGTACCGCCGCCGCCTTCTCTTTGATCCGCCTGGCCTCTTCCAGGGTCCAGTGGGGGAAGAACTCCACCCTGTCCACTCCCTGGATGGGGGGGATCTGATGGGTGGAGCCGGTCCCGATCAGGAGTTTAGTGTAGGGGATGCCTGTCCCATCGTTCAACACCACCCTGTTCTGCGCCGGTTCTACGGCCGTGACCCGCTTCCCCAGCAGGGGGGTGATGTTCAGATCCCGGTAGAACTGCGCATCCTTGAAGAAGAGGGTCCTATCCCCGATCTCCCCGCTGATGAAGTAGGGGGTGGCCACGCGGGAGTAAGCGAGCGTATCCTCGGCCGAGATCAGGGTGATCTCTCCCTCCCCGTCTATCTCTCGTATGGCTTCTGCCGCATTCAAGCCGGCAGCACTGTTCCCGATGATCACGTACCGTTCCTGTGGCATCCTCTCCTCCTCAGAAAAGACCACGGAGACGCGGACAGGGTTCTACCCACCGGAACCCTTTCCCGTCTCCGTGGTGCCCTTTCTCTCTTTTACTCCGGAGAGTCTTAGCTGGTAGCGATGATGGGACCGGCCTCTTTGGTCAGTCCCAGCTCGGCCAGCTTTTCTGGTTTCGGTTTTCCTTCCCTATCCCAGCCGCGCAGCTCGTAGTACTCGTCGAGCATCTCCCCGAGCCGTACCACGCGTCCCTTGTTCGGTCCCTCGGGGAGTCCCTCCTCGAGCAGGCGTTTGGGCAGGGTATCGTCGGCCCGGGTCAGGCCGGCCTTTAAGTTGAACAGGCGTTCCAGGTTCCAGATCCGTTCCCCGGCCTGCAGCATCTCCTCTGCCGTGTAGTTAAAGCCGGTCGCCCCGTTGAGCATGGCCAGCACCTCGGGAGCACCGATACCGAAGCTGGTGAAGATGCAGATGCCGGAGGCATCGATCACCGCGGTCAGGTCCTGGAAGCTCTTCTGCAGGGCCGCTTTCCCTTCGGTGGCCTGCGGATCGACCTTTTCCGGAACCCCCAGGATCTCGGGGGAAATGGTGTACCCTTTCAGGTGACAGGCTCCCCGGTTGGAGGTGGCGTACCCGAGACCCATCCCCTGGGCCCCGCGGGGATCGTAGGCCGGGAAGTCTTGCTTTTTTACCCCCATGAAGGCATCCGGGTATCCGTATTTCACCGCCACCCGGTAAGACCCTTCGGCCAGGACATCGCCAAAGCCTTCCCGTTTCCCCATCATCTCCATCATCTTCACCATGGCCTCGGCATTGCCGAAGCGGAGATCGAGTCCCACCTCATCCCGGGGGATATACCCCTTCTCGTAGAGCTCCATGGCACAGGCGATGGTGGCTCCGGCCGAGATCGTATCCATGCCCAGCTCGTTACAGATGTAGTTGGCCTTGAGCACCGCTTCCAGGTCGTCCACCCCGCAATCGGCCCCGATGGCCCAGGCCGACTCGTATTCCGGGCCTTCCCCTTCTCCCTTATAGGGTCCCTGCTCGATCTTGGAGACCCGGCCGCAGGCGATGGAACAGCTAAAGCAGCCCTTGTTGCGGATGAGCACCTTTTCCACCACCATCTCCCCCCCGATGTTGTTGGCACCGGGAAAGACACCGGTCTGGAAGTTCCGGGTGGGGAGCAGCCCGTTCTCATTGATCACGTTCATCAGCACATCGGTCCCGTACTGGGGCAACCCCTGGCCGGTCACCGGGTTCCCTTTCATGATGTTAAAGGCGTTGGTGACCGCCTGCAGGAACTCCTGCGGCTGGGCAACCCCGACCGGTTTGGTTCCCCGCACCACGATGGCCTTGAGGTTCTTGGAGCCCATGACCGCTCCCACCCCGGACCGGCCGGCGGCGCGATGCTTGTCGTTCATCACACAGGCAAAGAGGACCAGCTTCTCTCCGGCCGGACCGATGGAGGCGATCTTGGCCTCTTTATCCGTCTCCTGGTGCAGGAGGTCTTCACACTCGTTGGTCGGCTTCCCCCAGAGATGATCGGCGTCCCGGATCTCTACCCCGTCATCATGAATCCAGAGGTAGACCGGCTTTTCCGCCTTGCCCTCGATGATGAGGAAGTCATAGCCGGCAAACTTCAACTCTGCCGCAAAATAGCCCCCCGAGTTGGAGCAGGCGATGGCACCGGTGAGGGGCCCCTTGGTCACCACGGTATAGCGGCCCCCGGTCGGGGCGATGGTCCCGGTTAAGGGACCGGTGGCAAAGATGATCTTGTTGCCGGGACTGAGAGGATCGACGGTAGGATCCATCTCATCATAGAGGAATTTGGTAGCCAGGCCACGCGAACCGATAAACTGCCTGGCCAGCGACATATCCAGGTCTTCGACCCGTGTAGTCCTGCTGCTCAGATCGACGCGGAGGATTTTCCCAGTGTACCCGTTCATGATGCTACCCCCTCTCCTGTCATCGCTTGTCTGACTTTTTCGGCAAACAGCCCGCGTTTGTGGACCTTGGTCGCCTCAATATTCAAGAACTCCAGGGCTTGCGGAGCGCAGAATTTCACGCACTCAGGGTCCCCTTCACAGAGGTCACAGTTCTGCGCCACCCCCACCGTGGTGGCGTAGCCCATGACCCCAAAAGGACACGCCTGCATGCACATCTTACACCCGATGCACTTCTCGTCAATCACCGTAATCCACCCGGTTTCCCGATCCTTCACGATGGCCTCGGTAGGACAGACCTGCCCACAGGGATAGTCGTCACAGTGGTAACAGGCCATGGGGAGATAGAACGCCTCATCCAGGAAGATCTCTACCTGTATCCGCGATCGACTCGGATCAAAGACACCTTCATGCTCCATCGAGCAGGCCAGCTCACACATGCGACAGGCAGTACACCGCTCAGGATGGATGACTAGCTGTTTCATGAGAGGTCCCTCCTTTCTCTAGACTGCCTTTATACCTGACCAGCACTTTCCCCCTTCCGCATCCTGTGCGTATCATCCTACGTGCAGGGCAAGAAAAGTCAAGAGTTTTTTACTCCGCGTGCTCCGGGTCGCTCACGACGCCGTGATCAGCCGGATGGCCTTCTGGAAAAAGCGGTCCATCATCATCTTAGCCGCACTCCCCAGGATGCGCTGCCCTACCCGGGCTATCCTCCCCCCGACCTGCACCTCTCCGTGCACCAGGATCTCGGTCTCCTTCTCCGCCGTCTCCTGCAGGGTCAGGTCCCCGATCCCCTTGACGAACCCGAGCTGGCTCCTCCCTTCTACCACCAGGCGATAGGCAAAAGGAGGCCGCTTATCCTCCATGGCCACCCGCCCCGTATAGACCCCTTTGATGGAGGCGATCCCCACCTCCAGGGTGGCTTGGTATGTATCGTTCCCGAGGGGAGCAAAGCTCTGGCACCCCGGCAGGCATTGCCGGACAAAGTGCGGATCGGTAAACGCCTCCCAGACCTGCTGGGGGGGAGCCGGTATGCGGTAGCTTCCCTGTACCTGCATGGATGAGACCCTCCGCTGACACGCGTAGTGCCTGGCAATGGGTAAGCGATCGGTTACCCGCATCCTACGCGATGACCCCTTCCCAAGTCAAGCAATTTTCTGTGGGCTCACTCCCAGAAGTGTTCTGCCTGCCCGGCCCGTTGATTACACAGGCGGGCCAGCACAAAGAGGAGATCAGAGAGCCGGTTCAGGTAGCGGATAATCTCCGGGTTGATGCTCTCCTCCCTGGCCAGCTTCACCACCCGCCGCTCGGCCCGCCGGCAGATGGTCCGGGCCAGGTGGAGGAAGGCGGCGCCAGGGGTACCGCCGGGGAGCAGGAAACGGGTCAGCGGTGGCAGCTCCTTCTGCCAGGCATCGATCTTCTCCTCCAGGGCGGTCACCTGGGAGGCCTGGAGGCGGGAAACCGGTTTTTTCCGGGTGGTGGTAAGCGGGGTGGCCAGATCGGCTCCCAGGAGAAAGAGCTCCCGCTGCAGCGCTTCCAGCCAGGCGTCGATCTCCGCATCCTGGATGAAGTTGCGCGCCACCCCCAGGGTAGCGTTCAGCTCATCGATGGTCCCGTACGCCTCCACCCGGCCGGAATCCTTGGGGACCCGTCCCCCCCCAAAGAGCCCGGTCTCTCCTGTATCCCCGCTGCGGGTATAGATGCGCATGTCCCCCTCCTCTCTCCCCTGCTCAGAACAGCCAGTCCCGGATCAGCTCCCGCAGGTCGGTCTCAAAGCGTTCCCGTGGTCCCTCTGCCCTGTTCCTGCCCAGCTCGAACACGTAGACGTAGTCGGAGATGCGCAGGGCCTGGCGGATGTTCTGGTCCACCAGGAGGATGGTCTTCCCCTCCTCCCGGTTCAAGGCCTGGAGCCTGGCGTAGATCTCTCCTGCCACCCTGGGTGCCAGGCCGGCTGTCGGCTCATCCACCAGCAGGATGGTGGGGGAGACCATGAGGGCACGTCCCAGCTCGACCATCCGCTGCTCCCCCCCGCTGAGCGTGCCGGCCTTCTGTCTCCGCTTCTCCCGCAACTGGGGAAAACGGCGGTAGTTCTCCTCCAGCGCCTGCGCCATCCGCTCCCGGTCCCGGCGAAAGATCCAGGCGCCCAGGATCAGGTTCTCCTCCACGCTCAGGTAGGGGAAGACGTTACGCCGCTGCGGGATGTAGGAGATCCCTTTATGGGCCAGGAGATAGGGGGCCATCCCGGTGATCTCCTCCCCATGGACAACGATCTGTCCCTGAAAGGGGGTCAAAAAGCCGTAGATCGTCTTGAGCAGGGTCGATTTCCCCACCCCGTTGGGACCGATAAGGGTGGTGATCTTCCCGGTCTGCGCCAGCAGGGAGACCCCCTGCAGAATGGCGATGTCTTTGAAGTACCCCACGTAAAGGTCCCTGACCTCTACACTCATTCCTCTTCCCCCAGATAGGCCTCGATCACCCGCTCATCCTCCTTGACCCGCTCCGGATCCCCTTCCACGATCTTCTCTCCCCCGCTCAAGACCAGCAGGCGCTGGCTGAGCCCGAAGATGGAGTGCATGTCGTGACTGATGATCAGAAAGGTCTTGCCCGAGCCGTGCAGGGCACGGATGTACCGGTGGAGTTCCTCCTTGAGCTGGGGATGCACCCCGGCAAACGGTTCATCGAGCATGATCAGGTCCGGGTTGAGCATCAGCACCTTCCCCAGCTCCAGGAGCTTCTGCTGGCCACCGGAGAGGTTGCGGGCGTACTCATCCTTGAGATGCACCAGCCGCAGGAAGGTGGCCACCTCTAAGGCCTGCTCCATCGCCTGGGCATAGGTGGGGGCTCTGGGCGAAGCCAGGGCCGGTACCAGCAGGTTTTCCAGCACGCTCATGCGGCGAAAGACCTTGGTCACCTGGAAGGTGCGGCCGATCCCCAGGGCGGCAACCGTATAGGCGGGCAGGCCATCGATCCGCCTTCCCCGGTACCAGATCTCCCCCTGGTCCGGGGTATAGACCCCGCTGATCAGGTTGAGGAGGGTGGTCTTGCCCGAGCCGTTGGGACCGATGATCCCGATCAGCTCGTTCTCCTCCACCTGGAAGGAGACCTCGGCGCCTTCGGGCAGCACACCCGGGACCGCCAGCGTGGTCGCCTCCACATGGTGGGTCAGCTCGGCCAGCGCGCTGTCTGTGCTCAGATCCCCGAAGTAGACCGGCGCCTCCGCGACCGCGCGTCCGTTCACCAGCCAGCGCAGCACAG
>RFHZ01000651.1 GCA_003696125.1 Nitrospinota bacterium | reverse complement strand
GTTTTCGACCAGGGTGGTCTCTCTGGTCAGCAGGTGCCGGAGGTGAGGATCCTGGATGCGGTGGGGGAGGAAGGTGGCTGGTGTCACCTCGCCATCCAGGAGGGCAGCAAGGACGATGTAGGGGAGGGAGTGATCCGCCGTCTCGCGGGTGCGGGGAGCCCATTTCTCCGGGTCTTTGGCGATGATCTCATAGGCCGCCTGAAAGGTTTCGATGTGCACAGAGGCCAGACGGGCAGGATCGGAGAGTTGGGAACGCAACTGCAAGGCAGCATCGACGGCACTCTGGGCATGGTACTCCACCGGCCAGTATTTGATATGGGTATCGAGGATACGGCGAGGAGGGGTCATCTCTTCTAGGGGACGGAGTGGGCCCGGGGCAAAGCTCTCTCCCTGTAACACCTGGCGGAAGAAACCCATCTCCCCGTTAAAGGGGGAGGAGGGGCCGGTAAAGCCGTGACGGGCAAGAAGCGCGGCAAAGATCCCGTGTCTGGCCGCATCAGCCGCCGCCGCTCCTTTCCACATGGAGAGTTCACCGACCCGGGTTTGTCGCATCGCCGCATGGGCGACGGTGGTGATGGCGATGGCCTGCTCGATCTGGGAAGCCTCGAGTCCGAGCAATTTACCGGCACCACAGGCGGCACCGATCCCGATGTAGTTGACATGATCCCAGCCGTGCCGTCTCAAGGAGGCAGCATCGCATAGGGTGACGGCAATTTCATAGGCGATGGCCACGGCGGTGAGCAAGGCCGGACCAGAAAGCCGCTTCCATTCAGCCAGGGCCCAGAGTGCAGGGATCAGATCGCTGGGATGCAGCGGTTCCAGGGAGAGATAGGTATCGTTAAAGTCGAGATACCGGACCTGGACTCCATTGGCAAAAGCGGCCATTTCCGGCGGTACGCGGATGCGGGTTCCCCAGAGGAGGGCTCCTGAGGAGGTGGCAAAGGTGGCGGCATAGGCGGATGCGGCCTGGGGAGCGGCACCAGAGCCGGCGGCCAGGGCAACACCGAGCGTGTCCAGGATACGGCGCTTGACCTCGTGGATGGTCTCGGCAGGGAGCTGTTCCCGGTCTATTGTTACCGTATAGTTGGCCAGTAAGCGGCTGAAGCGATCACTCATATCACCACCCCTTGCAGGAAGGTATGGAGCTTTTCTAAGGCCTGTCGTCGCATGGAGAAGCGATGCTTCTCCATGGAGCTCATCTCTCCAAAGGTGCGGCTTTCCCCTTCCGGGATGAAGAGGGGATCCCAGCCAAACCCGTGTTCTCCGCGAGGGGAAGGGGCGATCTCCCCTCTGACCTCGCCGATGGCGATGGTGAGGATCTGTCCGTTATAGAACCCGATGGCAGACTGGGCACGTGCCTGGCGATTATTTTCTGCCTGGAGGAGGCGGCAGATCCCTTCGTTCCCGAGCTTTTGCAGGAACCAGTCCACCAGCGCCCCCGGCAGTCCGCCCCACGCCTCGATAAAGAGGCCGGTATCTTCGACAATGACCGGTTGCCGGATCTGGCGATACGCTTCCACCAGCTTGTGTCGTACCACCGGTTCCAGGACCACGGCCTGGATTTCGGGCAGGGGAAGATCGATCTGGGCCACAGAAAAACCCAGGATCTCACTCGCTTCAACGATCTTCTGTCGATTGCTGGTGACAAAGAGGGGAAACTTTGCCTCGGCCAAGGTCCCATCCTTTATACAAAATCGTCCATGGTTGCTTCCGTCGCCCCGGCCTGTTTCATGGCGGCGATGGCCTGTTGACAATCGCCGGGATTGACCTCCACCCCGGCCGAGGCATCGCGGAGAAAGACGGTCTGGAATCCTGCCTGGAGAGCGTCGAGGACGGTGCTCTTGACACAGTAGTCGGTGGCCAGTCCCCCCACATAGACCGTCTTCACGCCTCTTTGACGCAGTTGGTCGGCGAGATCGGTACCGGCAAAGCCGGAGTACGCCTCCTGATCCGGTGAGGTGGCCTTGGAGATCACGGTAACGTCTGGGGGGAGTTTGAGCTCAGGGTGGAAGGCGGCCCCGTCGCTCCCCTGGATACAGTGCGGAGGCCAGATTCCTCCCCGGCTCTGGAAGGAGCAGTGATCGGGTGGATGCCAGTCCCGCGTGGCAAAGATCGGTGCGCCGGCCTGTTGGAAGAGGGTGATGTACCGGTTTAAGACCGGGACCACCTTATCCCCTTCCGGTACCGCCAGGGCTCCGCCGGGACAGAAATCGTTTTGCACATCGACGATGATCAAGGCATCTTCGCGCGTTATCTGCCGCTTCATAGGTTCCCTCCCTTATCGCTGTTCGTGCGGGAATGAGAGGAAATTCTCGGTTCTGGGTAATCGTGGACCGTTTAGCGCAGTGCTTTCAGGGCCTCTTCTGCCGCCTCCAGGGTTTTTGCGATATCCGCCTCGCTATGGGCAAGGGAGACGTAGAACTTCTGTCCTGGTGTCACGTACAACCCGCGTCGGAGCAGTTCCAGACCGAAACGGTAGCCCTTGTCCGCATCGGCGGCAAGCACATCCTGGTAGCGCTCTATACGTTCCTGTTCGGTAAAGAGGACCTGAAACACCGGCCCCTCTCCGAGCGCCTTTAGCGGGAGATGAAGGGAGCGGGCGATCTCTTCTATCCCCCTCTGTAAACGGTTTCCCACGCTATGCAGCCGGGAGTAGGTCCCTTCCTGCCGCAGTTGTTCCAGGGTGGCCAGACCGGCGGCAGCGGCCAGGGGATTCCCGTTCAGGGTACCGCTCAGATAGGCGTAATCCGGTTTTCCTTTTTTACGTGGATCAGTCACGGCCATGATCTCCTGTTTGCCGGCGATGGCGGCCATGGGATAGCCACCGGTCAGGGCTTTACCGTAAGTGGCCAGGTCAGGAACCACTCCGTAGTATTCCTGGGCCCCGCCGTAAGCCAGGCGAAAGCCGGTGACCACCTCATCGAAGATGAGCAGAATCCCCTTATCCCGCGTGATCTCTCGCAGTCCTTGCAGGAACTGGGGTTGGGGTTTCAAGACTCGTTGGAGCGGTTCCAGGATCACGGCGGCCAGCTCCTGCTGGTGGGCTTCGATGATCGCCGTGGTCGTTTCCAGATCGTTAAAGGGAGCGATCAGGACCGATTCCACCACCCCGGGTGGGATCCCTGCAGAGTCGGGGATCGGGGTGGGGTAGGTGGTGACTCGACCCGAGACGGCACTCATCAGGCTGTAGTCGTGCACCCCATGGTACCCGCCTTCGAATTTGAGGATCTTGGGACGTCCCGTATAGGCACGGGCGATGCGCAGGGCATGGAAGGTCGCTTCTGTCCCTGTGCTGACGAACTTGACCGTCTCCGCACAGGGGATGGCCTTGACCATCTCCTCGGCCAGGAGGATGACCGGTTCGTTGAGGTAATAGAAGGTAGAGCCGAGGGAGGCCTGCCGTTGCACGGCTTCGACCACGGCCGGATGGGCATGGCCGAGGATCAGGGGACCTGAGCCCATGACGTAGTCGATATAGGTCTGTCCATCAACCGTCTCTATGTGGCTACCCTGACCGCGTTTAAAGACCAGGGTGAAGGCAGGGGGGAGGAAGAAGGTCCCTAGTGTGCCCCCGGCAAGGTAGCGGTTGGCCTTTTCCCATAGAGCTTCCTGGGAGGAATGTGCTGTTTTGGCGATACTCATTCTCTCGACCCCCTCTGAGCAGTACAGGTTACCGATAGGCCCCAAATGCTATAGGAAAATCGGACTGGTCTTGTGTAAAAAAGGCTGGAAGGCCTCTTCCTCCCAGCCTCATGTCCTGAATACGATCTCCTCTGGTATCGCGGGGAAACGGAACAGAGATCGGACTGGCCGTTTTACCCTGTCCGCTGTTTCTCTGCTGCCTATCTCGGTCTCTGGACAACGGGAGGAGCCGGGTTTCCTCCCATGTACTGGCCGAGCAGCGTGATCCTGTCTCCATCCTGTACTTCGCTGTCCAGGGTATGAGTCACCCCGAGAACAGCATCGTTGACCAGCACTTCGATATGCTCTCCCAACTCCCGGCTTTGGGGGTCCCAGAGGGCAGCCTCGAGTTGGGGGAACCGGCTGCTCAACCGCTGGAGCACCGTGCGCACCGTGTCTCCTGGCCGGGCCGTTTCGGTGAAGATGCGTCGATGGGTCCCATTTCCCCCTACGAAGCGGGTGATCCAGGAGAAGACCTCTATCTGGACCTGTCGCGTGCCATCCGAAGACGGTACCGGTGATGGTGAAGTATCAGGACGAGACATAGCTTACCGCTTCTTTTCCCCAGACTTCAGGTATCAAGTGTTCCAGGCCAAGACGACGCAAGGTCTCTGGCAGAGGACGACCGGTCTTGCGATCATAGCCGACCGTTTCGTACCAGACATCGAGCATATGTTCCCAATGGGAGGCGATACCGATCCCGGCATTGGGGCCGTCGACCGGAGTCGATCCGTAGCGGGGAGACGGTTTTTCCAGTTCCGGACCGATACCGCAGCGGAGGTTGAAGAGGCGAAAGAGGGCCGCGGTACGTCGACCGAAACGCATGGCCTCGTCCCGGGTATAGTCCCAGCCGGTGGCGGCATTCAAGGCACGGCAGAGCGTCTCCATCCAGGTACGGGTGGTAAAGATGCATGCACCCAGGGAGTCTTCAAAGTGTCGTCTCCCCAGGAGGCCTCCCACCTGCCTGGCCACCTGATCCGGATCAAAAGGATTGATTCGGGCGGGCAGTCCAAACTCGGTCGGCCGAACCGCGGGACCCGTCTCCAGGGTCCCGGCACTGGCCGTGCAGGTATCGAGCATCTCTTCCCAGCGACCGCGATGATCATGGCCGCGCGGGGTATTCCCTTTCAGGGTATAGATTGCACACTCGGCAGCCGGTCCTCCCAGGGTTTCTGCCGCTCGCTTCACCCCTTCGGCCAGCACATCCCCAAAGCCTCGTCTTTCGATCACCATGTCGAGAAGCCGTTTGGCCGCCTCCGCATCACCCCAGCGCAGCTCCAGTCCGCCGAGCTGTTCTTTGGTGATGTATCCCTTTTCCTGGCACTCCATGACCCAGCCGATCAGCCAGCCGAACTCGTTCACGTCGATACCGGCTCGATCGACCTGCGTGTTTAACCAGGAGACGGCGACCCGATCGGTAACACCGATGGTCCAGCCCGCTCCTGACCATCCCTCGTATTCCGGTTCATCGACGATTTCTCCTTTATGGGGGCCGGCAGGGAGCACCTGCATGTGGCAGTGGTGCATGCCACAGGCGCTACACTGGTGTCCCCGGTGATCAAAGCCTTCCCGCAGGCTCGGGGCTTCCCACAGGGAGAGATCCACCTGGTTGGGAGCCACGTTGGTGGTATAGTTCTTGATGGGGAGGGCTCCCAGGCGCAGGATGTTGAGCACGCCGGGGAGGGTACCGTACTCGTAGAGGGAGCGGGTGGAGGGATCGGTCTTCAGTTCGTAGGCGATCTCCTCTGCAACCTGATAGAGTCCCCGCGGGTCAGCCACCCGCAGCCCCTTGCTCCCTCGGGCAATGGCCACGGCTTTGAGTCTCTTGGCTCCCATGACCGCGCCGCAGCCGTTTTTGCTGGCCACATGCCCGTAGTCGCCGGCGATTACGGCAAAGCGAACCAGCTTTTCTCCAGCCGGTCCGATGCTGTAGACGCTCAACTGATGTCCACGCAGCCCGTGCTCATCCTGCAGCACATCTTGCGTTTCCCAGGTATCTTTACCCAGGAGGTGGGTGGCGTCTCTGAACTCGACTCCCTCGTCGTCGATATAAAGGTAGACCCATCGCCTGGCCTGTCCCTGGACCACGATGGCATCATAGCCGCAGTATTTCAGGTTGGCACCGAAGAAGCCGTTGGCCTGGGTAGAGGTGGCACCGTTGGTCAGGGCGCCCCGGGTGATCACGCTCAATCCCCCGGTTCCCCATACAGGAAGACCGGCCAGCGGTCCTGTAGCCAACACCAGCCGGTTATCTGGATGGTCCCAGTTAGCCTCAGGAGGGACTTCCTCAAACAGGATTTTCGCACCCAGTCCCGCTCCTCCCAGGTACTGCTTCCACTCTTCCGGGGTAAGCGTTTCCTGCCAAAACCGTTCCTGGCTCAGATCGACTCGTAGAATCTTTCCAGCGTACGCAAACGGTACTTGCATGCCCCTGCTCCTTCTTCAAACACTGTTTTGCATGGTGCGTTCAGCCGCTGAACGATCTCCTCTTGCTGCTCCTCCTCTGTAAGTGCACAGAGCTGTTCCCGCTCTACTCCTCTCGCTCACGGTTCTTCTGCCAGTCGGGTGAAGATGGCGTGGAATTCTTTCAGAGCTTCGCGCCCTTTGTTCTCGGCGTAAAAGGCCCGGATTTTGGGGCGGGCCTTCTCTTTCCCCTCCTTATCGATCCAGTCCCACAGGAGTTTGGGTCTTCCCCCGAGCCATTTGGCGCGCTCCACAAACTGCTCATCGAAGAAGCCGAAGGCCGGGATGGAGAGGCTCTGTCCCCGGAAGAGGTAGCGATGCATCAGGTCGTGGTTACGATCTCGCGGGAAGATACGCAGCACGATCTGGTCGGTCAGGGCTGCCAGGCGGGCCATGACCGGGAGATTGTTGTAGACATCAGGACACCAGTCTTCGGCCAGGGCCAGGACAAAGACGGTCTTGGGGAACTGCCTATAGAACGCTTCCTCTTCCTCGGTAATGACCACCTCATCATATTTCTGCCGGAAGTGATCCACATTCTGGGTGATCTGCTGCAGGTACTCCTCCCAGGTATATCC
>RFHZ01000650.1 GCA_003696125.1 Nitrospinota bacterium | reverse complement strand
GGTGACATTGTCCGGATCACTTCCCCCCAGGGTGACGAGTACCCTGCGGGCTATCTGGGGAAAGGAACGTTTCCGGTTCTGCCACGCCAGGAATTCGGGACGGAGAAGAACATAGCGGGGACCGAGGAGCAGGAGCGTTTCCGGCGCACAGCGGTAGGCACGCAGATCGGCAAAGAGGTTCTGGTTCAGGACGATATGGGCGTCATAGCGGGGGAGGTGCGCGGTATCATCGATGACCAGCACCTGGTAGCCTTTTGCCCGTATGGCCTGGTAGTAGGTCGCATCGAAGTGATAGCCGTCTATGACCACCCAGGGCACAAGGGAAGAGCGGGCAGCGATCTGCTCCAGGTGGGACAGGGTCTGCTCCAGGTCGTGCGGATCTGGATGTATCTCCTGCAGGGGGAGAAAGGTGAGACCGGTCGATTCGATACGCTGGCGTAAAGCCCTGGGACAGGAACTCAGGAAGAAGACAGGACCGCCGCGCTCCTTCCAGCCCTGTGCTAAGGCCAGGCAGCGCATGAGGTGACCGCTTCCCATGCGGGTAGAGGCATCGGCACGAATGAGCAGGGGAGGGAGCTCAGACACCATAGGCCTGCACCACCTTGGTCACCGCGGCGATCACTTCATCTATCTCTCTCTCCTGCATCCGGGGGAAGAGCGGCAGGGAGAGGATCTGTTCATAGGCCGCTTCTGCGACCGGGCACATCCCGGGCCTGGTCGCGAAGTGTTGTCGATAGTAAGGATGCAGGTGTACCGGGATGTAGTGGACATTCACCCCGATCCCTTCGGCGCGCAAGGCTGCGAAGATCTCGGCGCGTGTCCCTTTCAGTTGGGAGAGGTCGAGTCGAATGACATAGAGGTGATAGGCATGGGAAACCTCGGGACGTACCCGCAGGGGTTGTATCGCCGGTAAGGAGGCAAAGGCCGTGTCGTACCGCCGGGCAATAGCCTGCCGGCGCTCCACCCAGGTGGGGAGTTTACGGAGTTGACTGAGGGCCAGCGCGCATTGCAGATCGGTGAGGCGATAGTTGTACCCGAGATCGACCATCTCATAAAACCAGGAGCCGGCTGTGGCCCGCTGGTGATGATCGGTGGTGATCCCATGGTTACGAAAGCGTCGCATCCGGGCAGCCAGGGTGGCATCGCTGGTGGTGATGACCCCACCTTCCCCGCTGGTGATGTGCTTGACCGGGTGCAGACTGAAGGTGTTGAGAACGGCCAGGCTGCCGACAGGACGTCCCTTGTACCTCCCGCCCAGGGCATGGCAGGCATCGGCCACCAGGGGCACCCCATGGCGATCGGCAATCGCCTGCAGGGCATCGTAATCGCAGGCCTGGCCGGCATAGTCCACGGCGATGATGGCTTTGGTGCGGGGAGAGATTCTGGCTTCGGCCTGCTCTGGTGTGAGGAGTAAGGTCTCGGGATCCACATCGGCAAAGACCGGCCGTCCTCCCTGAAAGACAACACAGTTGGCCGTGGCGGCAAAGGTCATGGCCGGAACGATAACCTCATCACCCGGGCCGATATCCAGCGCATACATGGCCGCATGCAGGGCAGCAGTCCCACTGCTCACCACCACCGCCTCGCGGGTCCCCACCATCCCGGCAAAGGCCTGTTCCAGCCGGGTAACCATGGGCCCGGTGGTGAGCCAGTCGGAACGGAGCACCGCCACCACGGCCGCGATGTCCTCCTCATCGATCCATTGACGACCATAGGGGAGCAGGGATTGCCGTACCGGCTTTCCTCCGTGCAGCGCCAGTTTAGACTCCATCATACCCCTCGAGCGTAGAGAGCATGGCCCGGAGTTCCTCGACCGAGAGCCAGCGGGTATTGGTATCACTGCTATAGCGAAACCCTTCCGGGCATAAGCGTCCCCCGTTCTGCTGGATGTAACTCGTTGCATCCCAGTCGTGGAAGGGAGGGAGAATGGCGAAGTAGTCCTCGTACTCGACCGTATGACGCGCCTCGTCTTCCGGGATCATGACCTCATGGAGCTTTTCCCCTGGCCGGATACCCACGATCTCTGTGCGGCACTCCGGGGCAATGGCCCGCGCCAGGTCCATGATGTTCATGCTCGGGATCTTGGGGACAAAGATCTCTCCTCCCCGCATGCGGGCAAGGCTTTTAAGCACAAAATCGACCCCCTGCGGTAAGGTGATCCAGAAGCGTGTCATACGGGGATCGGTGATCGGGAGGACCCCGCGCTCCCGCATCTTTAAGAAGAGGGGAATGACGCTACCGCGACTCCCCACCACGTTGCCGTATCGCACCACGCTGAAGCGGGTGCCATGGGTGCCGGCATAGTTGTTGGCCACCGTAAAGAGCTTGTCGGCACACAGTTTGGTAGCCCCGTACAGGTTGATCGGATTGGCCGCCTTATCCGTGCTGAGGGCGATGACACGGCTGACATTCCGGTCGATGGCGGCATCGATCACATTGGCCGCACCCAGGACATTGGTCTTGATCGCTTCGAGCGGATTGTATTCACAGGACGGGATCTGCTTGAGGGCGGCGGCATGCACCACGATATCGACACCATCAAAGGCCCGGTAGAGCCGGTCCCGGTCCCGCACATCACCCAGGAAGTAGCGGAGACAGGGGTACTGTTGCTTGGGAAAGCGCTGGCTCATCGCCAACTGCTTCCACTCGTCGCGACTGAAGATGATCAGTTTTCTCGGCGTATACCGTTTGAGGACCGTGGCCACGAATTGCTGTCCAAATGATCCGGTACCACCGGTCACCAGCACCACCTTCTCGTTGAGCATGCCTCCCTCTCCTCGCTCGATACCGTACCCTCCCTCCCCGAGACTCTCCTTTTTCCTGGCATCAACCATACCGCGTCGCCCGCTTTCTGTCAAGGGGGAGAAAGCATATCCTTATCAGACCGGCTCCAGGGACACTGCCTGGCCATCCAGGTCGCCGGGAAGGGGGAGGTGCAGGTAGTGCAGGATGGTCGGCATGATATCCATGATGGAGAGGGAGGGAGGGGGCTGGAAAGCGGTATTGGCATAGAAAAAGGCGTTATCATAGGTATGAGTGCCGGTGAAGGTCCCTCGCTGCCAGAGGTTAGGCATGCCCACTTCGCCTTTGAGATCGTATCCCTCGGCCGGAATGGCCAGGAGATCGGGAGCGAGGTCGAGTGCCTCACCCCGGTACAGCTTCTCTCTGTCCTCGATGCGTTGAAAGACCGGGGTGTGCTCTTCCGGATCGGTAAGCTGCAGGAGTTGCCGGCGCAACTCCCCTCTCGCCACCTCGTATTCGAGTCCCGGCCGTACCTGTCCGCCTGGCTCTCTCCCCTGCAGGTGGATGTAGAGCCTGCCGGGGTTAAGGCTGTACGCCTTACTCGCCGGGTGGAGATCGAGAATCGATTGCGGTGTGGGGGTGGTAAACCGGAGCCATCCGGTCACCTGCAACCAGCGGTTCAGGTAGAGCTCGCGTTTTAAACGACAGAAGCCATGGTCGGAGAGCATGAGAAACAGGGTATGGGCATCGAGAAGGGCACGGAACTGCCCGAGCAAGGTATCCAGGTGCTGGTAGAAGCGGAGAAAGGCACCGGCATAGGGGGAGTGTGGCTCCTCGTACGCTTCCCAGAAGAAGTGGTGCAGGCGATCGGTCTCCATGATATGGAGCATGAAGCAATCCCATGCCTCGTGCTTCAGGAGATAGGTGGCTGCCTCCACCCGCCGGGACAGGGTTTCCTGGAGATCGGCGAGGAGAGCAATCCGGGACTCCTTTCCCCGCTGGATATCCACATCGATCCGGTATCCCAGCTTTTGCAGGATAGGAGCTATCCCTTTCGGGTAGACCGCCTTTTGCAGGGAGGGGGAGAGAAAGCCTCCTACTATGATGCCGTTGACCGGACGTGGGGGGAAGGTGAGGGGGACGTTGATGCTGATCACGCGCTTTCCCTGCCTGCTCAGGATCTCCCACAGGGTTTCCCCACGCAGGTAACGGGCATGAGGGATATAGAGCTTATAAGGGGAAAAGCTCCGATCCAGGAATCCATAGATCCCGTGTTTTCCCGGATTCTTCCCGGTGAGAAAGGAGGCCCAGGCCACAGAGGAGAGGGGAGGGTAGACGGAATGCATCGGGACTACCTGGCCGGCAGCCAGGATTTGGGCCAGGTGAGGGGTTACTCCCTGGGCTACCAGCGCACGAAGCAGCGTATACGGAACCCCATCTAGAGCAACGATACAGACTCTAGG
>RFHZ01000649.1 GCA_003696125.1 Nitrospinota bacterium | reverse complement strand
TCCTGTTTCACCGAGAGGGTAGCACTCCTGATGATCCTGGCAATGCGAGGCATGTACACGATCCCGATGGCCACGATGGCATTCCCCACATTCGACCCCAGGGCGGTCAACACCAGCAGCGCCATCAGGAGAGAAGGGAAGGAGAGAAGCGCATCCATCAGGCGCATGCAGATCTCATCCGTTTTTCTTCCTACATAGGCGGCAACGAGCCCAACCGGCATGCCGAGGAGGAGTCCGAGTCCGGTTGCTCCCAGGCCCAGTACCAGGGCAGTGCGCCCACCGGCCAGCACGCGGCTCAAGACATCGCGGCCGTACTGATCGGTACCCAAAAGATAGGTGCGATTCGGCCCTTGCAGGCGATCCAGGATATGTTGCTCGAGCGGATCGTACGGGGTGATGAAGGGCCCGACCAGGCTGAGACACACCACCATGCCTGTGATCAGCCCTCCCAACAGCAGGGCGGGATTCTCCCGCACCAGATAGTATGCGGTCCCTCGTAATGCACGGATACCAGGGAACAGAAGCGTTGAGGACACCATTCCCCTAGTCATAACGGATCCTCGGGTCGAGATAGGTATACAGGAGATCAGCCACAAAGTTTGCCCCGGCGTAGATAACGGCAATGAGCAAAACCGCCATCTGCACTAGAGGAATGTCTCGATTCTGGATGGCCAGCACGATCAGGCGACCCATCCCGGGATAGGCAAAGACCTCTTCCACGATCACGATGCTCCCCATCAGATACCCCAGATCCATGGCCAGCACGGTGATGGTCGGGAGGAGGCCGTTTTTGAGGGCATGCTTCACGATGACCGTTCGCTGCGGCAACCCTTTTAGATAGGCGGTACGGATATAGGCGGACTGTAGCACGTCGATCATCCCGGACCGGGTCTGGCGGACCACGTGTGCCAGCAGGAGAATGGTCAAGGTGGTTGTAGGGAGAACCAGGTGTTTTAACCAGAGCATCCAGTTATCGGTAAAGGCATGATACCCCCCGGAGGGGAGGAGACGGAGGGGTGGACCGGCCAAGAGCAGGATGAGCAGCGTGCCGGTCACAAACTCAGGGAGAGAGATTCCCAGATAGGATCCGGCAGTGAGGAAGAGATCGAGCCTGGTCCCTCGCTTGATCGCGGCCCATACCCCTAAAGGGATTCCCAGCACCACGACACTCAAAAGGGCGGTGACCGCCAGGAAGGCAGAGTTTTTCAGTCGCAGGGCAATCAGCGTGGTGATCGGCTGCTTCATGACCAGGGAGCGGCCCCACTCCCCGGTCACCACAGCAGTCAACCAGGTCCAATATTGAAGATAGACCGGTTTATCCAGGCCCATCTGTCGCTCCAGGGCGCGAATCTTCTTCGGGGATGCATACTCTCCCAGGATCAGATGGGCAGCATTGCCCGGCAGGAGAAAAATAAAAAAAAAGGTGATTCCCGAGACCAGGAATAGGACGATCAGGGT
>RFHZ01000648.1 GCA_003696125.1 Nitrospinota bacterium | reverse complement strand
TGTCGGCGCTACGAGAAACGGGCGTTTGCTGAGACAGAAGAAGGCTTATCGTAGTGGTCTCCCTCCCAGCTGCCAATCAACCCGATGCGGAGGCTTGGGGGGGTATTGCTTTACTTCGGAAAGAGGAGGGAGACCGTGCCCCGCGTGGTCACAGTGGCAATAAAAGGAGGAGCATGTGTCTGGACAACGCGGCGGATAGCCGGCAGCGCGGTGATAAAAGCCTGTGCCATCTCTGCCCCTTGCAGATTCCCTGCCGTGAGCACAAACGCCCGAACTCCAGCCTGTAGCAAGGCCTTGCGCTCCAGCGTGCGGTAACGAATGCGTGTATCCTTTGTCAGCACGATCCCTCCACGGTGGCCGACAATGGGAATCCCCTCTTCATCTCTCGCGTCTGGGGGAAAATGGTCATCATGGATCTGCACTGCAACGCCTGCTCTCCGGAGAGCTTCCGCAATGACTTTCTTTCCCAAACTCCGATCGAGAAAAAAGACCAAGGGTGTTACGCCGCCGGGCTGTGGAGTTCGCACCGGATCGCTTCTTCGATCTCCTCTGGGCAGCGATCATAGTCCTCAGCTAAGGCCTGAATAGATTCCCCCGCTTTATAGCGCTCCGCAATGATCGCCGTCGGAATCCCTGTCCCTGCCAACACCGGCCGACCAAAGGATACGTAGGGATCGATAACGACGGCTTTCGGTGCTTCCATTGTCGGCGGCGTCCTGGTAAACAGGTACAGCTTTAGCGGGATACCCGTCGGATCACGATCAATCCGTCGGAGATACGCCTGCAGCATTGCCCGCCTACCCAGTTGTCCTTGCGCAGAGACCTTGATCAATTGCCCATACTTCTCCATAAACAGGTCTATCCCATCGGTAACAAAGCATTGATCGGCCAGTGGATGGGGGGAAGGAAACTGTCGGGTCAGGTAGGTTAGTGCCTCCCGAACCTTCCACAACACTATGCGGTGATGGCGACGCAGTGCGCTGAGCACATGTGCTTCGACGAGATGCAAAAAGGAGAGCTGGACAGGCTCCCCTGCAGGACGATCAGGCAGGGAAAGCAGGGGCTGGAATTTCCGTTCCCCGGTTTTTGTCGGATACGTTCGTCCAACACTCCAGGCCCGCAGGGTTGACGGAGGAATCTGCAAGTAATGCGCTGCCTCACCGATACTGTAGGCCGGGATTTCCCGTGGATCGTACCCTTCATAAATCGCGATGAATGACCTCTCCTTCGTAGCGGGCATATGTCGTCTCTTGTTCTGTACAGCGACCGGTCTTTATGCCTTTCCATATCTTTTTGTCGCCGACATATCTTGGAAAATACCATAGAGCAAAAGAACCCTTCAGTCAAGGGGGGCGGGGGTGACATAAGATGGCTTATCGGTAGTGGCAAGGAAAGCCAAGTAAATCAGGAAGTTTTCGACCGTTCTATAGGCAGCGGCGAGTCTACTGCCCCTTTGACCCCGAATGATAATAAGTAATGGTTACCTGCTCATTTTTAGCTCAAGGCCGGCAGCACGTAGGCGGGTTCGTACCTTACTCGGAGGCACAGGTACCCCGCCTTCACAGAACACTGGTCGAAGAACCGACACAGAAGGATCATTGGGAACCGGAGCGAACGGAGCCTGATCAGGAGAGTATTGGAATGCAGAAAGAAGTACCCCATCGGTATCAAAGAAGAGCACTTCCTCTGTACGTCCCTCACCTGTACCACAGTGC
>RFHZ01000647.1 GCA_003696125.1 Nitrospinota bacterium | reverse complement strand
GACGGCCATGCTTGCCGGCCGTCACCTCATAGTCGAGTACCTGCAAGATCTTGACCGGGGTGGTACTCTTCAAGACCGCCTCCACCATGTTCTGCAGATCGGCCCGGCTCACCGCTTTCCCCTTGGCCACAAACTCCTGGGCGAGACGGTAGAGGTGATCGGCATACTCCTCCTGCAGCGTGACCTGGAATTCCTGCCTGACCAGCTCTACCAGTTCCTCCAGGCCGGGCGGCTCGGCAAAGAGGATCTCGTTTTTATCCTTCATGCCGGCGGCCCGGATCTCATAGAGCCGGCGTTCGAGGAACTTGTTGACCTCGGCCCGCAGGGCAGCAATGGCCGGAGGAGAGGGGAGGATCTTCAGGACCGACTGCGGGTCTTTCAGGCCGTTACCGGTGGCCACACAGACCACCGTATCGCTCGGACGGATGATCTCCTGCTCGAGGAGATGGGGAAGAACAGCGATCGGAATGGCGGCCGAGGGTTCGACGAAGATCGATTCCTTCTTGGCCAGCTCTTGCTGCGCGGAGAGGATCTCCGGATCGGTGGCGGTGATGCAGTGACCTTGCGATTCACGGAGCGCCCGGAGCGCCTTGATGTCGTCCTGCGGGACACCGATCCCGACGGCAGAGGCAACGGTGCGGGGCTTTTCGATGATCACGGCACGCTCCCGCTGCTCCAGAAAAGCGGCACAGATGGTGGGACACCCTTCCGGCTGGACCCCGATCAGGCGGGGGAGACGATCGATGAAGCCCAGGGTCTTGAATTCGACGAATCCCTTCCAGATGGCGGCAAGGTTGGTACCACAGCCCATCGGCACGATGACCACGTCCGGTACTTTCCAGTAGAGCTGCTCGATGATCTCAAAGCTGATCGATTTCTGCCCTTCGGCACGGAACACGTAGTCACCAGCCAGATAGAACCCATGATCCTCAGCCATCTGCTCGGTCAGGCGTGCCGCCTCCCCATAGGTGCCCCGGATCTGTAACACCCGCGCTCCATAGGCCAGGGTTTGGGAGAGCTTGCCGATAGGGGTCCCTTCCGGCACCAGGACGTAGCAGGGAAGACCCGAGATGGAGGCGTACGCAGAGACGGAAGCGGCCATGTTCCCGGTCGAGGCCACACAGATGGCCTTGGCCCCGAGTTCGAGCGCTTTGGTGATCTCGACCATGGAGCCGCGATCTTTGAACACCCCGGTGGGGTTGGCCCCCTCGTCCTTGATGTATAGACGCTCGATCCCGTAGAGGGCGGAGAGGTTGCGGCAGTGATGAAGCGGGGTCGCCCCCTCGTCCAGGGAAACCACCCGGCGCCGGTTTTCTATAGGATAGAAGTCCATGTACTTGAGTGCACTTAAGGGGGAGTTTTTGAGCGAGTAGAGGTTGAGACGATCCCGGATATAGTCGTAATCGTAGACCACATCGAGCGCGTTACGGCATTTCAGGCAGACCGTGGCCGTCTGCCTCTCATCCCAGAGTGTTCCACACTTGACACATTGGAGTGTATAGAAGCGATTGACAATTGGCATGATATGGTTCCCCCACCCGGCCGTTCAGAGATACTGTTTGCCCCTGTTATATACTCGATTGTCCCGGGAGAGTCAAGCTGAAACTCGGCTACGAAGGCTGCTGCAGGGTGCGGAGATGACGTGCGACCGAGTGAGCAAGCGCGTTCAGATGGTAGCCCCCCTCCAGCACAGAGACGAGCCGTCCCTCACAGCACTCCCTGGCCAGGCTCTTGACCATCTCCGTCATCCGGGCAAAGCCCTCTTCACTCACCCGCATGGCGGAGAGGGGATCGGCCTGGTGGGCATCAAATCCGGCCGAGATGAGCACAAAGTCGGGACAGAAGCGTCGTGCCTGGGGCAGGATGGTCTCTTCGAATGCCGCCATGTACTCCGTGTCTCCGCTCCCGGCCGGCAGGGGCACATTCAGGGTGAATCCCCTCCCCGGGCCCCTCCCCTGCTCCTCCCGGCTGCCGGTGCCCGGGTAGTGAGGGTACTGGTGAATGCTGCAGTAGAAGACGGCCGGGTCCCCGGCAAAGGCGTGCTGGGTCCCGTTACCATGATGCACATCCCAATCGATGATCAGGATACGTTCCAGGCCATACCGGTTCTGCAGGTAGCGGGCAGCAATGGCCACGTTATTGAAGAGACAGAAGCCCATGGCGCGATCGCGTTCGGCATGATGACCGGGAGGACGAACTGCAGCAAAGGCGCAATCGACCTCCCCTCCCATCACCCGGTCGATGGCGGCCATCACGCCTCCCACGGCCAGCAGCGCGATGTGGTAGGAGAGGGGGCAGACCACCGTATCGGCATCGAGAAAGCGCACCCCCTGCCGGCAGGCCTCGGCAATATGCTGCACGTACTGCGGGGTGTGGATCTCCGTGATCCACTCTACCGGGGCCGCATAAGGCTCAATCAAGGCTAAACTTTCCCAGAGCCCGGTCGCCTGCAGGTGTTTGGCAATCGCCTCCAGGCGTGCCGGTCGCTCCGGATGAGAGAAGCCGGTGTCATGCTTCTGATAATCGGGATGCGTCACCAATCCGACCCTGCTCATACCCTCTCCTCGTAGAGAATTTCCCTTTGTGCCTGACCTGTTCCTCTCTCCTCTACCAGTATAATGGCTGTTTGTCCTGATAACCACAACTTTTTTGTGTCTTATGAGTAACGAGTAATGAGGACTGAGGACTGAGTAAATCCTTTGTGCCTCTGGGCCTTTGTGCCTGGTCTCTAGTGCCTGGTTTATTGTCGTCAAGGGTTCCGTGTTCGGCGCGTAGGGGCGCAGCGCGCTGCGCCCCTACCAGGCGTCCGGTGCCTCTGTGCCTGCTTTCAAAAATAGGGCAGGCGAAGGGCCGCGATCCGCTCCGGATCGTAGTAGGAGCGAAAACGCTCGATCAGGTCCCGCAATTCCGGCTCGATATGATTGAGAAATCTCCTGACGTGTAAGAGCCCGATTTCCCCTCGACCTACACGTG
>RFHZ01000646.1 GCA_003696125.1 Nitrospinota bacterium | reverse complement strand
GGGAGAGCACATGCCCGAGCTGTTACAGATGATCGAGGACTGGTTTGCCAGTCGGACCTATGCCGAAGCGGCGCAGGCGCTGGAGTCCTATCAGGTTCCCTATTCTCCCATCATGAACATCGCCGATATCTTTGCCGATCCGCATTACCGGGAGCGGAACATGATCATCGAGGTAGAGGAGCCGACCGTCGGCTCCCTGCCCCAGCCTGGGGTCGTACCCAAGCTCTCCCGCACCCCCGGGTACGTCTCCCATGCCGGTCCCCCTTTAGGCATGCATACCGAAGAGGTCCTCTCCTCCCTCCTCCATCTCTCCGCGGAGGAGATTGCTGCCTTACGTAGAGACGGGGTCATCTGAGCCGACCACCTGTTCGACCAGGAGAGGAGCAAGACCGATATAGGTAGTCGGATCGAGCAGGTGGTCTAACCTCTCCGGATCGAGGTGGGTGGTAATGCGGGGATCGCTGGCCAGGGCCTGGCGGAAGGGGATCTTCTCTTCGTAGGCACGCATGGCGATCTCGTAGACCAGCTCGTGGGCGGTCTGCTTTCCGATCTTCTCGCCCAGGGCGAGCATCACCCGTTCGGAGAGGAGGAGCCCGCCCAGGAGGTGGAGATTGCGGGTCATCTGCTCCTCCCAGATCTGGAGACCGGCAAGAACCTTCCGCATATGGGTGAGGATGGCCCCGGTGTAAAGGCAGGCTTCGGGGAGGGCTGCCCATTCGATCCGCCAGCAGCTCGCATCCCGTTCATGCTCCTGGAAGAGGGTGTCGGTCAGGGGCATCAGGTTTCCCCGCACCAGCCGGGCCAGCACCACCACCAGCTCGACCGTAGACGGGTTCTGCTTGTGGGGCATGGTGCTGCTCCCCACCTTACCCATATGAAACGGCTCCCGCAGTTCGGCGATCTCGGTGCGCTGCAGGTTGTAGATCTCGTTGGCTATCTTTCCCATGGTCCCGGCCATCTGGGTGAGGAGGGTGGCCAGCTCGGTGATGCGGTCGCGGGCCGAGTGCCAGCAGATGCGTGGCACCCCCAGTCCCAGTCGCTGCAGGGTACGCCGCTGCACTTCCAGTCCCAGTTCTCCAAAAGCGGCCATGGTTCCTACCGCACCGGTGATGTTCCCGACAAAGATCCGCTTTTCTCCTTCCGTGCAGCGTTCCAGGTGACGATCGATCTCATCCACCCACACGGCGAGCTTATAGCCCCAGGTGATCGGCAGGGCCTGTTGTCCGTGCGTGCGTCCCACCATGACCGTCCCTTTGTGTTGCCGGGCCTGGTCGGCGAGCAGTTGCCGGATATGGCGCAGCTCTTGTACGATCAGGGTCCAGGCCTCCTTGAGCTGGAGCATCATCCCGGTATCGATGATATCCTGGGTGGTGGTTCCATAGTGAATATACTCGCCGGCCCCCCCTGCGCACAGGCGGGCCAGGGCGCGCAGTGCCGGCACCAGGGAATGCGCCACCTGGGACACCCCGGCCCCGATGGCGGCCAGATCGACCAGTTCTACCCTGGCTTTACGGGTAATCTCGGCAGCCGCCTCTGCGGGAATCATGCCGAGTTCGGCCTGAGCCTGGGCCAGGGCGGCTTCCACATCGAACCACTTCTGCACCCGGTTGCGATCGCTGAAGATCTCTGCCATCTCTGGTGGGGCAAAGCCGGCCCCGTACACGACCGAATCGATGATATGACTACCCATCTTTTTGCTCTCCCTTGCAGGATCTTTACCATGTCTCATCGGGGAAAAGCCCTTTTTTCTCCTCTCAGGGGAGGGGGAAGAGGTCACGCATCTCCGGGATGACCCAGAGGGGAGGTTTCCCCTGGGAGACACGTTGAATGTTGGCGTACCCGTTACGGAACCGCTTGTAGAAGCTATCCACCGTCGGGCCGGCGGTATGGGGGGTAAAGGTGACGTTGGGGAGGGAGAAGAGGGGGTGAGAGGGATCAGGAGGTTCCTGGGCCAGGGTGTCGAGGCCGGCACCCAGGATCTGGCCGCTGCGCAGCGCCTCGACCAGGTCCTCCTCCTGCACCACTCCTCCCCGGCAGGTATTGATCAGGATCGCCTTCCGTTTCATCCGGCCGAGCGTTTGCCGGTTGATCATGCCCCGCGTCTGGTCGTTGAGGGGCACGTGCAGGCTCACCACGTCCGCCGTTTCCAGGAGCTGGTCCAGGGGCATGTACTCCACCCCCAGTTCCTCCTCCTCGGCCGGGGAACGACGGATCAGGTCGTAGTAGATCACCCTGGCCTCGAAAGCCCTGACCCGTTTGGCCACCTGCTGGCCGATCGCTCCCAGCCCGACCAGGCCCACCGTTTTCCCTTCCAGCTCGAAGATGTCCACGATCGGTGGGATGCCCTGATCCCAGCGACCGGCCACGACGTTTTGATGGTAGGCGGCCAGCTTCCGGTACACGGCCAGCATCAGCATGATGGCATGTTCGGCCACCGCCACCGAGTTGGCTCCACCGTTAGAGCAGACCGGTATGCGGGCAGCGCGGGCACCGGCGATGTTAAAGCGATCGTACCCGGCGCTGAGCAACTGCACCAGTTTGAGTCGTCTGGCCTGGAGGAAGGCTTCATCGGGGAGGAAGCGGATAAATCCCATCAGGTATTCTGCTTCGTGTATGGCCGCGGCGATCTCCTCTGCCCTGACCGTTGGGGGGAGCTGGTGCAGGACAAATCCCTGCGGTTTCATGGTTTCGGCCAGGGCCAGGATGTCGGGAGGGAGCACGTGGGCGGGGACAAAGACGATTTTTTCTTCCATAGGCATCGATCCTCACAGGTAGCGGGTTAACATGTAAGGCTTCCCCTCGTAAATATTGTCCTCAAGGTAGCAGAAGGCCGGGGAGGTGTCAAGGAGGAGAGAAAATTCTCCGGATATGCTATAATGTCGGTAGGAATCCTGTACTTTATCCGGAGAACGGTCTCAGAAACGATGTTGAGCCTGGCTACACAGGAGGAACAGAGATGAAAGCCCCGCGAGAAGCCTATGTAAAAGCCTTACAGGAAAAGGTCAGTGCGGTCTGTATCGATCAGGCCGGGGAAGGGGTATGCCGGCCGGGGGGAGGGTTCACCTGTCGCTTGCAGGCCTTTCTCGATCAGATTGTGGAGGCGATTGAGGGGGTAGAGAGCGAGCGCATTGAGGACTATGTGGAGGCGGTACGCGACAAGATCTGCAGCATCTGTGAGTATAGGGAGCCGGACGGCTCCTGCCCGTTGCGGGACACGGCCGACTGTGATCTCGATCGCTACCTGGCGCTGGTCATCGAGGCGGTAGAGGAAGTCGCCGCCTCAGGGTCAGCCCTTGACATGTGACATATACGCGATAAGCGCTGCAGCAAAGCAGGTAGCTCTGCGGGGACAGCGTAGGGAGCAGCATCTTGGAAGGGCGCTTCGTTCACTCGGTCAGATGAGCTGCAGCCGCATCGGCTGTGATCCCTTTCTCGCAGGTCACGATCGTCTCCAGCACTGTGGCGCTCCCGCCCCGGCTCGCGGCCGAGAGCCGGGATGGGGGCAGCCGCCAGCAGCGTCGTGACAAGACCATCCAGGCCCACTCCACCATGACCCGCAATCAGCTCAGCGTATCGCCGCAGGAGCCGCCAGGCCCCACCAGGTCTGGACGGTGCACCGCACAGTCGGCCAATCCTCCTTTCCCTTCTCCAATCGACCACCAGCAGACCAGCGATGTCCAGCCGGCGGAAAATCAAGGTAATTCTTGGATTTTTCTGGTGGACATGGTAAAGTATGGTCATCTTTTCAAAGCCGGGGTCGTTCTCTCTAGCAGGCTATGATCATATCTGAACAAGGAGCTATGACGGCAATGACTACGACCGATGCTCGTGATGGAATTCAGCTCAAACCCTTCCTCTTACTGGCCGGAGCCCACCTGCTCACCGATGCTTACTCGATCGCCCTTTCCCCTCTCCTCCCCCTCCTGGTAAAGAAACTGCACCTCTCCCTCACCCTAGCCGGGATGCTGGCTTCGGTCTTCGCCATCTCCTCTTCCCTGTTGCAGCCCGTTTACGGCATGCTTTCCGACCGGTTCAACAGCCGGATCTTCATCCTTCTCGGACCACTGGCCCCGGGTCTCTGCATGAGTAGCCTGGGAGTCGCTCCCAATTTCTGGGTTCTGGCCTTGTTGCTCCTGCTGGCCGGCATCGGTCCTGCCGCCTTTCATCCCCAGGCAGCGGCAACAGCCGGTCGCCTGAGTGGGTCTCGCAAGGGGTT
>RFHZ01000063.1 GCA_003696125.1 Nitrospinota bacterium | reverse complement strand
GAGAGGATTTACCGTTGTTTCTTCTCTGCAGAGAGTGTAAACTTTGCATACGGCAAAGGCAAGTTTGTATAGGTGGTAGTGTGGTACAGCTTCAACAGGGGGTATGCACATGGCACAGCGGTTTGATGTCATTGTGATCGGTGGTGGACATAATGGACTGGTGACCGCAGGGTATCTGGCGCGGGCAGGCCTCCAGGTCCTGGTGCTGGAACGGCGGCCGGTGGTGGGAGGAGCCTGTGTCACCGAAGAGCCGTGGCCCGGATACAAGGTCTCTACCCTCGCCTATCTCTGTAGCCTTTTGCAGCCTCGCATCATCCAGGAACTCGAGCTGGAGAAGTTCGGCTATCACCTCTATCCCAAAGATCCAGCCTTCTTCACCGCCTTCCCTGATGGCCGTTATCTCTTCTTCTGGCAAGAGATGCGGAAGACGGTAGAGGAACTGAAGAAGTTCTCTCCGCACGATGCGGCCGTCTACCCGGAGTACGAGGCACAACTGGCTCGCCTGGCCGAGTTTGTCGAGTCCATACTCCTGATGACTCCTCCCAACGTGGTCGCTCCCCGCCCAGCCGATCTGCTTAGCCTGGTGCGATTAGGGATACGCCTCTGGGGGCTGGGAAAAGAGGATATGGCTGCCTTCCTCAAGATCATGACGCAGAGCGCCAGGCAGTTCCTGGATGATCGCTTTACCTCGGATGAGATCAAAACCACCCTGGCCACGGATGGGGTCATCGGCACCAATGGAGGACCCTCCACGCCCGGGACAGCGTACGTGCTCCTGCATCACTGCATGGGAGGAGCGACCGGACAGCGGGGACTGTGGGGATTTGTGCGGGGAGGGATGGGAGCGATTGCGCAGGCCCTGGCCCGCTCCGCCGAAGCGCATGGGGCGAAGATCCGGACCAATGCAGCGGTCCAGCAGATTACGGTCAGGGGAGAACAGGCAACCGGGGTGGTCCTGGAGGATGGAGAAGAGCTTGCCGCCAGAGTGGTGATCTCCAATCTCGATCCCAAACGAACCTTTCTCCAGTTGATCGCGCCAGAGCACCTTCCCGAGGATTTCCGGCGTGACATTGCTCGCTTCCGTATCGAAGGGTGCTCGCTCAAAGTCAACCTGGCCCTGGATACGCTACCCGAGTTTACCGCCTATCCCAGCCAGCGCCTGGCTCCACCCCATCGGGCTACCATTCACATCTGTCCTTCCCTGGAGTATATCGATCGGGCCTGGCATGATGCAGAACTCGGTCGTCCTTCTGAGCATCCGATGATCGAGATCACCATCCCTACCGCCTATGATGACTCCCTTGCCCCTCCGGGCAAGCATATCATGTCTCTGTTCATTCAATACGCCCCGTACACCTTGAAAGATACCGATTGGGATACGATCAAAGAAGCGTTTGCCGATCGGTGTATCGACCTGATAGCCGAGTATGCGCCGAACATCAAGTCGGCCATCCTGCACCGGCAGGTGATCTCTCCTCTGGACATGGAGCGGGAGTACGGCCTGACCGGGGGGAACATTTTCCATGGAGACCTGAGCTTAGACCAGCTCTTCTTTGCCCGTCCCCTGCTCGGGTGGGCCCAGTATCGTACCCCGATACGCCATCTCTACCTGTGCGGGTCTGGAACGCATCCGGGAGGAGGAGTGATGGGAATCCCGGGATACAATGCCGCGCAGGAGGTGTGGAAGGATTGGCGCAAGGGGATATGAGGGCATGAGGTGGCGTGTACTCATCCTCCTTTCGGTGGCTGAACTCCTGGGCATGGCCTTGTGGTTTTCGGCTACGGCCGTGGTTCCCAGCCTGGCCACCGCATGGCATCTGAGCGATGCAAGCAAGGCATGGCTCACCATGTCGGTCCAGATCGGATTTGTGGTGGGAGCCTTTCTCAGTGCCCTCTTCAACGTATCAGACCTCGTGAACACCCGCTACCTGTTTGCGGGCTGTGCCTTTGCCGGGGCTCTCTGCAACGGGATAATCGGGATAGGGGTCGATAGCATCGGTCCCGCCCTTATCCTGCGCTTCCTCACCGGAGTCTGTCTGGCCGGTGTCTATCCGCCGGGAATGAAGATCATGGCCACCTGGTTTCGAGAAAGTCGCGGCATGGCCATCGGGGTGCTGGTTGGGGCCCTGACCATCGGCTCAGCCTCTCCTCATCTCCTCAAAGTGCTGGGAAGCCCGCACTGGCGACAATTGATGCTCATGGCTTCCCTCGCTGCTGGAGTGGGAGGCTGCCTTTGTCTCTTCTGCGTGCGGGAAGGTCCCTACCAGAGCAGCGGAGCCAGATTCGATTGGCGGTATATCGGGCGCGTGTTTGGAGATCCAGGGGTTCGCCTGGCCAATTTCGGCTATTTTGGTCACATGTGGGAGCTGTACGCGGTATGGACCTGGATACCGCTCTTCCTCGGGGAGAGCTTTCAAGAGCGTGGGATCATCGATGCCGGGCTCTGGTCTGCACTGGGGGCCTTTGCCGTGATCGGTATCGGGAGTGTGGGATGTCTGGGAGCCGGTATCCTGGCCGATCGCTATGGCCGTACCACCGTTACCATCGGCTCGATGCTGCTGAGCGGGCTTTGTTGTCTGACCGTAGGGTTGCTGTATGGGGGGTCACCGCTGCTCCTTCTGTTCGCCTGCCTGCTGTGGGGAGTGGTCATTGTCGCTGATTCGGCCCAATTCTCCACCAGCATCACCGAGCTGGCCGATCCGGATTATGTCGGGACCGCATTAACCCTGCAGACCTGTCTCGGGTTTCTGTTAACCCTTGTCTCTATCCGCCTGCTCCCGGTCTGGGTCTCCTGGGTGAGCTGGCAGTGGGCCTTTGCCGGACTAGCGGTGGGTCCCGCCTTTGGTGTGTGGTCGATGTATCGTCTCCGACAACTCCCCGTTGCCCAGAAGCTGGGTGGGGAGAAGCAAAAGACATAAGGGAGATAGAGATGCCTGAAAAAACCTGCTTTCACTGTCACCGTTCTTCCACCGACTTTCCCCTGATCCATCTCCTGTATCGAGGCCAGGAGTTATGGATCTGCCCGCAGTGTCTGCCGAGCCTGATCCATCAACCGGAGATCGTTAGGGATTCGCTCGCCCCGTACACCGATCCTCCAGGGCAGGAGCGAGCGGAATAGGG
>RFHZ01000645.1 GCA_003696125.1 Nitrospinota bacterium | reverse complement strand
CCTGGGCACTCACCACCTCCAGCTTCTTTATCTCTGCCGGGGGGAGATCGAGGATGGTGATACCGTTTTGCCGCAGGATCTCTATCGCCTCTGCATTCGCCTTACGGGTTAACGCGACGATCCGCTGCGAGTAGCGATGCGTGATTTCAGACAGGGTGGCCTGGAGCTCGGCAGGGATTTTCTGCCACTGCCTTCTGGACAGGAGCATGGCCCCGATCGCATCGGTAAAGCGCAACGAGAGCATGTACCGGACCCGGGTGAACCACTGAAAGGAGATCGCTGCCAGGGGAGGAGCGTAGAAGGCGTTGATCAATCCGGTCTGGAGTGAAGTCAGGACATCAGGAAGAGCCAGGGGAACCGGTACGATTCCATAGGCGGCAAACATGGCACGTGGAAGCGGGTCTCCTTCCCAGGTCCAGATCTTTATCTGCTGCAGATCAGCCTGACTCCGCACCGGTGTGCTGGAGAAGAGATAGACAAAGCCGGCCTCGGCAGAACCGAGCAGCACAAACCCCTTGCGCAAGAAAGCCTGGCCAAACCGCTTCCAGAGCTTGCCGGTAACATAATCGACCTCGGCATAGTCATGAAAGAGGAGGGGGAGTTCGAGCACGCGCACCTCGGGCAGTACGGTTCCCAGTCCCACCCCGGAGAAGATGCCACCGTGTAACTGGCCGATACGGATCTTCCGTAAAACATCCTGCTCGTCTCCGGCAATGCCCCCGGCATAAAAGCGGAGTGATAGCTTTCCCTGGCTCTGCGCTTCGATCTCTCGCTTCATCTCCTCTAAGGTGTTCATCCACATCGATCCCTCTGGAGCCAGGGTAGCGATCTTGATCACCAGCGGGGCAGCGGGGAGGGGAGAGGAGAGGAGCCAGAGCAGGAGAGGAGCCAGGAGAAGAGTGGTACGTAAAGGGGAAGAGTACATGTGTCCCTCCTTATCCGAACAGTTCATCAACCTTTTGCAGGTATCGACGCGCGCGTTGTTTGGCTAACTGATTGGCCAGCCTTTGCCTCGGATCCAGATCATCCGGGGCCTCGAGGACCGTCTGTAAGAGCTGGACGTAGAGGGAACGATCCTGTACCTGCACGGCATAAAAGCGGGCGTAAAAGACGTGGACCAGGAGATACCGGCCCCGGGTCAACTCCAGGGCCCGCTCGAAGTGAAACCTGGCCCGCTCCGGGTCTCCACCTAGCTGGCGGGAACGGCCACCATAGTAAATGGCAAAAAAGAGATGGGGTCCGGCATGAAAATAGCCGTCATCAAGCGCCAGCACCCGGCGCATCATCACCTCGGCTTTGGGGAGTTGCGCCAGGGCAGCCAGAGAACTTCGCTCCAGGTTGATCCAGTTGGCCCAGGCATACGCGGTCCAGAACAGGGCAGGGACCGCCTCTTTGTCGAGACCTGCCACTGCTGCCTGGAGTTGCTCCAGTGACGCTTGTGGGATGGGAGGGAAGGAGGGATCGATCAGGCGCAGGGCCCGCCATCCATAGTCCCGGGCACGCAGATAGAGTCGTTTGGCCCGTTCCTGCTGCCAGCGGGCCTGGGTTTCATCCACCCCCCGCTTCTGCTCCATCTCCTCCTCGACAAAGGCAAAAGCATACCCGCCAAACGCCTGAGCAGCCTGAACCAACAGATCCCGATCCCTGGGGAAGTGTTGCACGAGGAGGGTCAGCAGCTCCAGGTTTCCGGTAATCGCTGCTTCGGCAATGGTAAGATCAGATTCGCTGTTGATGACCGCGATACTGTCAGCAATCAGGGTGCGGGAAGAGGAGAGGGTTATCCGCTTCATGATCCCCGTACAGCCGGGGAGCCCCAGCAGGAAAATCCCTAGGCAGATGAGTGTTCTGTATCGTGTCATTCACCCGTTCGGTCTCAACACCGTATCGTCTTCAGCGATAGCGGACACGTACCGTATAGGTCAGCACCGCCTGCCCGCCGGCCGGTACCGGCACGTCGAAGGTGGCGGTAAAGGCATCCGTCTTCTTATAAGGATGACTGGGGGAGAGGATCTCCCAATCTCCACCGAAATGTTCCTGTACAGCAACCGTAATCGCCTCTGCTTTATGGTTGCGCAGGAGGATTTCGTGAGAGGACTCGTAGAGCCGATCGCCCAGGACTCGATACGCCGTCTGTCGGCGTTCGGCCGTGACATCAAAAGCCGTACCGAGCACCAGGGTCATCTCCTCATCCCGGGGAGTATGGGGGATACGGTCTTCCCCGATAAACTGCCTCTCTCCCGCGGCATCTATCTGGTATACCCGCACGATGCCGGCCGGCAAGGGGAGTCCCAACCCATTCTCTTTGCTGTTTTGCACCTTGATCGCCGTCTGCACCCTGGGTG
>RFHZ01000644.1 GCA_003696125.1 Nitrospinota bacterium | reverse complement strand
GGGTGACTCTCTTCCCAGCGCACCACCACAGAGCCGATCACTCCGGCCAGAGCCAGGCTTACCAGGAGAGGAAAGAGTTTTTTCTTCATACCATAATCCTCCAAACCATATCCCCTGCGCATATTATAAAGCGATCAGAAGGAGATGGCCATGGGGAAAATTTTCAGGAAGGCTAAGACCGGCGAAGAGTTCAGAGATCGGGTCTGGAAAATCAGAAGGCGACTCACTGTCCACCGTGCTGCACTCGCTCGTAAGGTCGATCCCGGTATTCGTATTCTCCCCGCAAATACCGTCCTTCGGCAAAACGGCTCAGCGTAAAGGGGGAGATATCGACCGAGGTTGCCTCCCCTTGCGTGACCAGCTCGGCCATGCCGATGCCGACGGCGGGAGAGATCTTAAAGCCGGTTCCGCTGAAGCCGGCGGCCAGGAAGAGTCCTTCTACACCGGGAACACGGTCCAGGATACACTTCCCGTCAGGACTCATGGTATACACGCCGGCAATGCCCCGCCGAAACGCGGCTCTCTCCATCTGGTGCATGCGCCGGGGAGTCTTCATGGCCACGGCGGTTTGCAGTTCAGGATCGACCTCTTCCCGGTAGTTGTCCGGATCGACGTGATCCTGATGGGGATCGGTACCCACCAGGGTCAGGTGGCCACTTTCCGGTCGGAGGTAGAGATCCAGCGCCCCATCGATACAGGTCGAGTGGGATCGCACTTTGGCCGGTCGCTCCAGGACAGCAACCTGGTGTCGGGACGGCCAGAGGGGGAGGTCAATTCCTGCTGTCTGCAGGAGTGGCCTGGTCCATGGACCTGCGGCCGAGATGACGATAGGGCTATCGATATCCCCCTTATCCGTGGTTACTCCCTGGACCCGCCCCTGGCCGACGCGAATCCGGGTCACCCGGACCCCCTGGTAGAGCACAGCCCCACCCCTTTTGGCCGCATTGAGAAAAGAGAGCGCCGTGGCATAGGGATCGGCATACCCGGAATCCGGCTCATACGCGGCCAGGGTCACATCATCCACCCGCAGAGCAGGGTCCAGGGCCCGCAGCTCCTCTGCCGTGAGCAGGGAGGTACGGATGCCGATCTGTTGTAAGAGGTGCACATTGCGTTGCAGGGCTTCCGTATGGGCCGGGGCAACGATACGCACAAAACCGGTCTTTACAAATC
>RFHZ01000643.1 GCA_003696125.1 Nitrospinota bacterium | reverse complement strand
GTGCCATGCATAGAGAGGATAGCGGGCAACCGAAGCGCTGTCGCTGTGGATATGATATCAACCATCCCTGGGTGGTACCAAAGGCAAAAGATTCTGTATGGGGATGGATGCTTCTTCTTTTGGGAGCGAGTGTGCTCCCCAAAGCGGTAGCCATGCAGTGTGACCGGTGTGGAAAGATCTTTGACTGGATCGATGATCTGGATACCCGGAGAAAGTATAGTTACAGCGGTGGATAGATTCCCCCCGGACAGGCCTGTCCGGCGGCCGTGCCCCCAGGCAGGACTGGACAAGCCTGTCCGCCTCCTCTTCACGCCTCTCCTGTCCGAGAATATGCTCAGAACATGATACGATAGGTCACGGTGATAGAGGCACTGTTCCCACTGAAGTCTCGTGCCTCAAAGGTCAAGAAGGCTATCCCCTCTTCCGGGAAAAAGAAGGTGAAGGTAAAGGGGGCCAGGAAATCGGTATCGAGCGGGCTGATGTCCGGAAAGGTAATCCCGGGGATACTGGCGGCAACCAGTCGCACCTCTTCTACCCCGCGATTGTCTGTGACCACAACCGTTACCGAGACGGTACTGCCAGGAAACAGGGTCGTCCCTTCCGGTGGTTGCACATCGAGGATGGTGGGTGGTGTGGTGTCAGGTGCCCGCGTTCCCAGGTGAAGGAAAATTTCGGCTTCCCCACACCCGATGGCAACCACTCCCAGGAGGAAAAGAGCGTATAGCCTGCCCAACCATCCGGCCATGAGGGAAACTCATCCCATCGTAAGCGTCTATTACTAAAATTTTTGCCCTCTGATGCATCTTCTAAGTTACTGGGAAGGCGCCCTGCCGCCAAGCACACATGCCGGGATGGATGAGAGAAGGCTCGGCGTGCTCGGCGTCCTCGGCGGTCCACTTCTCGTATACCCCAGTTCGGAAATTGCCGCATGACCTGATCCACATTTATCCGGATTGAAGAAGAAGTCGTTGCAAGGCAGCCCGCGTCTCTTGTATCGCCTGCTCCGGATGCTTCCCGCCTGCCACCTCACAGAGATAGATCCCCTTGTACCCGATTGCCCGGAGGGCCCTGCTAAACTCCGCCCAGGGGATCATTCCCCTTCCCGGTACCAGATGCAGATCCATGTCCCCGTACAGGTTGTCGTTGATATGCAGGGTTACCAATAACTCTCCTGCCGCTTTGATTCCCTCCTCAATAGGGACATCGCTACTCAGGGCATGGCCAGAGTCAAAACAGATGGCCAGATGCTCATCACCAAGGCGCTGGATCAATTCCCGTAATTCTGCCGGGTGACGAAAGTGGTCTGCCGTCTGCTTACGCATGTTCTCCACAGCCAGCGTTATCTCTTTGTCGTCGAGAAAGGCGAGGAGTTCTTTCCACATCGCTTCCGAGCATTCCACCACCTCGACCTGCAGGTCGGCCTGGGCCAGGGGAGAGAGGCGTCGTGCCGTATACACCGGATGCACCACTACCGTTTCACAGTCCAGGACCTGGGCATACTCGATACTCTTCTTGAGCTGCTCCACCCAGTAACGGTTTCGCTCTTCTAAGGGTATTTCGATGTCAAAGTGGGAGAAAGGGGCATGGAAAGAGGAGGCTTTTACCTGCAGTCTCTCCAGCGTTCCCTTGACCTCCTGCAGCTCTGGGTGGGGCAGACGAGGATCGAGATGGGTGTTGTTCCCCCAGATTTCCACATGACGTACCCCCTGCTGGGCCAGCCTGTTCAAGGCTTCAAGCAGATCCAGTTCCTTATAGATCCAGGTAGAAAACCCGATCGGCACGGTAGAAGACTCTTGCACAGCCATACTCCTCTCTAGCGATCAGCACTCGGCCGTCATCCGGCAACGATCAGTCTTGATCGTTACCGGTCAGGGACGCTCAGCGAAAAATCCGAAGAGTCGGGCGATAAGGATCAACCCGATACCCAGCATGACCACCCAATAGACCTGAAACAGCGTGATCGGGATGCCGAGAACCACCAGCACCAGGCCCACGCTGCTGATGAACAGCTTGATGATCTCTACCCCTAAGCGGGACCAGGGCAGTTTCACTCCCAACACTCCTCGGGCTTACCAGCCACCGTACGCAATCCAGCCACCATCGACGTTGATCGTGGTTCCGGTCACATAGCTCGATTCTTCCCCGGCCAGAAACAGGGCGGCTTTGGCCACCTCGATCGGCTCACCAAACCGTCCTGCCGGGGTGCGACGTTTGATATCCTCATCGGTGTACCCGCCGGTCGCCTGATCCTGCACATCCATGGGGGTCCGGATATAGGCGGGATTGATGGCATTGACCCGGATGTTGTACTTGCTCCACTCCGTTCCCAGCACTTTGGTTAACCCGTTCAATCCATGCTTGGAGGCGCAGTACGCCGCCCGCATCGGTAACCCGACCTCCCCCAGGATGGAAGAGATGTTGATGATCACCCCACCTCCCTGCGGAATCATCACTCTGGCCGCAGCCTGGGCACAGAGGAAGGGACCGGTCAGGTTGATGTCAAGCGCCTGCCGCCACTTCTCCTCGGCCAGCTCCTCGGAGGGAGAGATCATGGAGATCCCGGCGTTATTGACCAGGATATCGAGTCGTCCCCACCGCTTGACCGTTTCCTGCACCATCCGCTCCACATCCGCCTTGCGTGACACATCGGCTTCGATGGGAAGCGCCTCGTACCCGCGGGCCTGCAGGGCATCAGCAACCTTTTGGGCACGGGCCAGTTGCCGGGAATTGATCACCACCCTGGCTCCTTCTTCCGCAAACAGCTCGGCAATGGCCTGTCCGATACCCATACTCGATCCGGTAATGATCGCCACCTTGTCCTGTAAGCGCTTCATACCATCCTCCCTTCTCCACCTGTGGCCAGCATCTTGGCCTCTCGCACCTGGGCGATGCGACGCTCGGCCAGGACATCGGCCGCGCGTGCCGTCGATATCCGTTCCTCTTTGGCGATGCGGATCAATTCGGTCATGGTCTCCCTGATCCGTCGCACCTTTTCCATGGCCCGTTCCGCGTTGAATCCACCGGGGAGCAACCGGTCGGTATCGTAGATCGTCCCTCCGGCATTGATGATATAGTCAGGAGC
>RFHZ01000062.1 GCA_003696125.1 Nitrospinota bacterium | reverse complement strand
CGGTATTAGAGATGACGACTTGTTGTGGTGCAGACTCCGATCCCACCTCTGTCTTTGCGAAGCGGATGGCGAGGGGGGAGACAACGATCGCCGGTGCCTTCCCCTCTCCCCGGAGTAAAGCCTCGAGTTGGGGCGTTTCCAGGGCATTGGAGGTGATGAGGAGGCGTGCCTGTTTCTCTCCAGAGGAAAGAGGCGTAAAGCTTACCTCAAACGCACAACTCGCCTGCGGTGCGAGCTGGGTTCCGGAGCAGGTGTCGTCTTGCAAGCGAAAATGGGCAGCGTCTGGGCCGGTCAGGGTGAGGGATGCGATGCGCAACGCCATGTTTCCGGTGCTGGTAACGGTAAACTGCTGGCGGGCAGCGGTACGGACCCCGGTGGCTCCAAAGTCGTGGGCAGAAGGGAGAAGCTCGATGGCCGGAATGCCCCCCCTCCCGGTCAGGGGCAGGTCGAATTGCGGGCTTTCAGGGTCGTCCGAGGCTATACGCAGGGTGGCGCGATGCTGCTCAGCGGTCTGGGGGGTAAAGACGATGGCCAGGGTGCAGTCCCCTCCCGGGACCAGGACCTGTCCGGAACAGGTATCGTTTTGCAGGCGAAAGGCCTGCGCCTCAGGACCGGTAAGGGTAACGGACTGGATGGAGAGTTCCGCCGTTCCCAGGTCGCTCACGGTGATGGTCTGGGCAGAGGTGGGCGTGCCCAGCGGGCCGGTACCAAAATCGAGCTGGGTGGGGGAGACGGAAAGGGCAGGGGCAACGGCAGGGGTCTGTGGCGGAGTCGCAGGAGTCTGGGGCTCTTCTACCTCTCTTACCAGTCCCGCATAGATCCACCCTTCCCCACCATCTTTCAGGCGGATCTTGTACCAGTTTCCCGCTTCCTCGAGGATGGGGTACCGTTCCCCCCGGGAAGCCGTGGCCACAATATCGTATTCTGTTCCCGGTCCTGCACGGACATTTACCCGCACCCCCGAGACTTCCAGCATCTGTCCCCAGGCGGGTTGCAGCAATAGCCAAAGCAGAAAAAGGATGCCAAAATGCGTTAAGTAGGACCTTTTCACAGACTTTCCCTCCTGAAAATCTGGGTGATCAAATAAGCAGGAAGTGATTCTACTTCTTATTCTGCAACGCCGATCCCAAAATAGCAAGATGTGTGTCACAGAAAATGTGTTTCGTTTCTCCTCTGGGTCGCAGAAGGCATAACGGTTTCTGGTGCACTTTGGGGGAAAATGCGGTTATTATGGTCTTGCTTTTGTCGATGATTCGTGCCATGATACGGAAGACGCTTCTCTTTTCGATAGAGGAACTAAGGTTCAAGGGTGTTTCTATTGTCGGCTAATGTGTATCATTCTGGAGGAAAAGCACATGGAAGAAACGCAATTCAAGAGACATTCGGGATTGGGGACTGCTTCTGCGGTTATTGCGCTGGTGTTGGTGGTCACCTTCTTTGAGCTCTTTTTGATCGTTGGGGCCATTACCAAGACATCTGCGGACCTGTTAGCCGAAGACTCTTCGGTAACCATTACCATTGCGCTGCTCATCATCTTAGGTCTTGCCGCTTCCCTGGTAGGGATCGGGCTCGGCATCGCCGGCATCTTTCACCGGAACCGGCGAAAGATCTTCGCCATCCTGGGGGTCATCTTTAATGTGGTACTTCTTCGCCTGGTCTGGGAGCTAGTCTGCCTCACCATCGACTGCAATTTTTTAGTCCGCCTGTTTACCACCTCTATCGGGATCAAGGGGTTAGGGGGATAACCATTCGCCAGCTTCTGCCCATAGACCGGCCTTAGCCTCCAGTGAACGTCCTGGTACGCAGGTAGAACGGCTTTTGGGGGTGACAGCAGTACACCTCATAGGTCTGCCAGGAGACCCCTCCGAACAGCGGTACCAGGTAGAAATGCCTGGCCTGATCACGACGACCGCAGTACGGACAGGTAATTTCTGCTGCCGTGTTGGGGACGATGAGCAATTTCTCTGCCGGGATGATCATGGCCATCTCCTTTCGTGGTGGAGTTTTACAGTCCTCTAACTAACTCTGCACAAACCACATCAGCCAGCAGGAGTCCTCGACGCGTCAGGCGTACCCGGTTCTGCGCCTTTTCCAGGAGTTGCGCCTCCAGGAGTCGATCCAGATTGGTGGAGAGTGGTGGCCTGGTCAGCAGGTCCTGGGGAACACCACAGGGCCGACGCAGGCCCAAAAGGATCTGCTCCAGGACCTGGGACGCATCGGAGAGGACCTCTTCCCCTGCCACCGCCACCCCGCTTTGCTCCACCTGTTCCATATAAGAGAGGAGATGAGAGGTGTTCCAGAAGCGGGATGGGTGCAGGAAGGAGTGGGCCGATACTCCTAAACCGAGATACGGCTTCCTTTCCCAGTAGGTAAGGTTGTGCACAGAGGCGTACCCCGGGCGGGCAAAGTTGGAGATCTCGTACTGCTCGTACCCGGCTTCGGCTAATCGATCCAGGGCGATTTCGTACATCAGGGCCTGCTCGTCTTCCGAGGGGAGGGGGAGACGTCCCTTGGCCCACCGCCGGCTGAAGGCGGTGCCGGGTTCTATGGTAAGCCCGTAGAGGGAGAGATGCTCTGGAGCCAGGGCCAGGGCCTGCGCCAGCGTCTTTTCCCAGTCCGACACCGACTGCTGGGGAGCGCCGAAGATGAGATCGATGTTGATGTTGTGAAAGCCGGATGCGCGGGCGATCTCAAAGGCAGCTTCGGCCTGGGCTGCCGTATGGAGACGCCCTAAGGCTTTCAGGATGCGATCGTCCAGCGCCTGCACCCCCAGGCTCAGGCGATTGACCCCCAGTTCCCGCAGGGCGGCAAAGTGCTTGGAATCTCCAGGGTTGGCCTCCACCGTGATCTCTGCTCCCTGCATCACTTCTGCCTCGGAGCGGATCGCGGTCAGGAGGCGACCGAGGAGTTGCGGGGAGAGCAGGGAAGGGGTTCCTCCCCCGAAATAGATGGTGGACAGGGTAGGAAGGAGCAAAGAGCCTCTTTCCTGGCCGTTCGCCGGGGAGGCGAGCCCGGTCATGCGTGTCCGCAATTCACGGATCACCGCCTCGACATAGCGGGGAGCGAGATGCGTCTGGCGGACGACAAAGGTAAAATCGCAATATGGACAGCGAGAGGCACAGAAGGGGATATGGATGTACAGGCTCAGAAGCATACCGCTCTACGTTTCCATGCTCAACACGGCCAGGAAGGCTTCCTGGGGGATCTCGACCCGTCCGACCTGCTTCATCCGCTTCTTCCCCTCCTTCTGTTTCTCCAGGAGCTTGCGCTTGCGGGTCACATCGCCTCCGTAACACTTTGCCGTCACATTCTTGCGGAAGGGACGGATGGTTTCCCGGGCGATAACCTTGCTCCCGATAGCGGCCTGGATCACCACTTCAAACATCTGGCGGGGGATCAACTCCTTGAGCTTCTGGCAGAGGGCCTTCCCCCAGCTATAAGCCTTCTCCCGGTGGACGATGGCGGACAGGGCATCCACCGGGTTCCCGTTGATCAGGATATCCAGCTTGACCAGGTCAGAAGGGTAGTGCCCCTTGTACTCATAGTCAAAGGAGGCATAGCCCCGGCTCACCGACTTGAGTCGATCGTAGAAGTCGAGCACGATCTCGGCCAGGGGAAGCTCGTAGCGGAGCATGACCCGGCTGGGATCGATGTACTCGGTGGTGATGTACCTGCCCCGCCGTTCCTGGGCCAGGCGCATCACGTTTCCCACGTATTCGGAAGGGAGGAGGATCTGGGCATCGAGGATCGGTTCGGCGATCTCCTCGATCTGTCCAGGAGGGGGCATTTCGGCCGGGTTGTGTACCGTGACGATCTCCCCGTTCTTCAATAACACCTCGTACTCGACGTTGGGCACGGTGGTGATGATCTCCATATCGAATTCCCGCGCCAGTCGTTCCTGCACGATCTCCATATGGAGCAGCCCCAGAAAGCCGCAGCGGAATCCAAAGCCCAGGGCGGTCGAGGTTTCGGGTTCGAAACGCAGGGAGGAGTCGTTCAGGCGAAGCCGTTCCAGGGCGGCACGCAGGTTGGTGTAATCATCGGCATTCACCGGATAGAGCCCGGCAAAGACCATCGGCTTGATCTCCTTGTACCCGGGGAGAGGTTCGGCCGCCGGTCGGTCGGCTTCGGTCACCGTATCGCCGACCCGGGCATCACGCAACTCCTTAACCCCGGCGATCAGGTACCCGACCTCCCCGGCTTCCAGAACCGGTTTTCTGATGCGACCGAGGCGAAGGATCCCCACCTCTTCCGCTTCGTAATCGCGTTGGGTAGAGAAGAAACGCACCGGCATCCCTTCCCGCAGGGTCCCGTCAACGATGCGGATATAGGCCACGGCTCCCCGATAGCGGTCGAACACCGAATCGAAGATGAGGGCCCGCAGGGGGGCCTGGGGATCCCCTTGCGGGGCGGGGATGCGATCGATGATGGCCTGGAGCAGCTCCTCAACCCCCCATCCCTCCTTGGCGCTGATCTGCAAGATGTCTGAGGCGGCAACGCCCAGGAGATCCTGGATCTGCATCGACACCCGCTCCACTTCGGCGTTGGGGAGATCGATCTTGTTGATCACCGGGATGATAGCGAGATTATGCTCGAGCGCCAGGAGGACATTGCTTACCGTCTGGGCTTCCACCCCTTGCGCTGCATCAACCAGCAATATGGCCCCTTCGCAGGCGGCCAGGCTGCGCGAAACCTCATAGGAGAAATCGACATGCCCCGGGGTATCGATCAGGTTCAACACGTAGAGGTGGCCGTCCGGAGCCCGGTATTCCATGCGCACCGCATGGGATTTGATGGTGATACCCCGTTCCCGCTCCAGATCCATGCTGTCTAAAACCTGGTCCATCATCTCCTTCTCGGAAAGCGTCTGGGTCTGCTCCAGGAGCCGGTCGGCCAGGGTCGATTTCCCATGGTCAATATGGGCAATGATGGAGAAGTTCCGGATGTAGCGTATATCCATAGACGATTTTCCTTATCCGCAGTCGCCTTACCCAATGAGTAACGAGTAATGAGTAACGAGTAACGAGTAATGAGTAATGAGTAATGAGTATGTAGGGACGCGGCGCGCTGCGCCTCTACCTGATTCCGGTAGCCGCTGTCCTTGGTGCCTTTGCTTCTCCGTATCCTCCGTGCCTCTATGGTACTGTCAACACCAGATGCACAAAAGTATACCATAAATCGCGGGAAAGTAAAGGAAGGGACAGGGGACTCCAGGAGGATTACCCGTTTCTCTGTCGCGTCAGGAGCAGCTCTGTGGCCAGGGCCAGGCCGATGGAGATGGTAAAGACCAGGGTGCCGACCGCATTCAGGCGAGGGCTGATACCGGAGCGCAGCATGCTCCAGATCTGGACCGGTAAGGTGACATCGAAACCGCTGACCAGGAAAGCGATGATAAACTCATCCCAGGAGAGGGTAAAGGTGAGAAAAAAGGAGGCCAGGATCGCCGGCAGGATCAGGGGAAGAGTTACATAGAGCATCGTCTGGACCGTATTGGCCCCTAAATCCTGGGCTGCCCGCTCCAGGTTGGCCTGCTGTTTTCCCAACTGGGCATAGAGGATGGCGACGCTGATAGGGAGGTTGATCACGGTGTGGCTCAGCCAGACGGCAAAGAGCGATTTGGGGATACCCAAGAGGGTAAAGAGGATCAGCAGCCCCAGGCCGATGATCAGGTAGGCGATCATCACCGGGAGCATCAGGAAGGTGTAGATCGCCTGGTGCCAGGGGAAGCGAGAGCGGGTTAGGCTATAGGCGGCCAGAAATCCGAGAAGGGTTGCGCTAAGCCCGGAAGCCACCCCGACCAGCACACTCCGCAATAAGGCCTCGACGATCTCTTGATCGTGGAAGAGGGCAACATACCATTTCAGGGTAAAAGAGCGGAAAGGGAGGGCAGGATAGGCCCCGGAATGGAAGGAAAAGGCCATCAGGACCAGTACGGGCAGGAGGATGAAGAGAAAGCAGAGGAGAAAATAGGCGTAAAAGAGGATATCAGTGGCTGATCTGGGTAGCACACGAGTCACCATCGCTCTGCCTTGAGATACTTAAAGAATCCCCAAAAGCCCAGGCCTAAAACCACCATCATGATCACTCCCAGCGTGGAGGCCATCGGATAGTCTACCCGGTGCTGGATCTCCAGCATGATGGCCTGGGAGAGGAGGAGTTCTCTGTTCCCCCCCAGGATTTGCGGGGTGATGTAGTCGCCAAAGGTGATGACAAAGGTGAGGAAGGCACCCACCATTACTCCTGGCAGACTGAGAGGCAGGGTGATGTAGCAAAAGGTCTTGATTCTCCCGGCCCCCAGGTCTGCTGCGGCCCGGAAGTAAGCGGGAGGGATCTGCACCAGGCTCGCATAGATGGTCAGGGTCAGCAGCATCAGGAAGAAGTGGACAAACCCGATGACCGTAGCCGTTCTCGTGTACACAACCTGAAAGGGGTGATCGAGTAGACCCATGCGTAGCAAGAGGGAGTTGATCACCCCTTTCTCTGCCAGCACGGTTAACCAGCTATAGGAGCGAATCACGTAGCTGGTCCAAAAAGGGACAACGGTGGCGATCAGGCAGAATCGTTGATAGCGCTGAGGGATTTTGAAGGCGATGGTGTAGGCCAGGGGAAAGGCGAGCAGAACGCTGATCACCACCGTCCAGAAGGTGACCACCAGGGAGTTCCACAGGGAGAGTCGATAGAAGCTCTTGGAGAAAAAATGGAGGTAGTTTTCCAGGGTCCAGACCGGTACCACCCGGTAGTTGATCAGCTTCCAGAAGCTGTACATTACCATGATGAGCAGGGGGACCAGGAAGAAGAAGAGCGTCCAGAGCAGCGCCGGGATGATCCCCCAGAAGCGAATATCCAGCCAGGTGTGGAGACGCCGGTGCATGACTACCCCGTGTTCGTTAAGAGCCGTTGCCGG
>RFHZ01000642.1 GCA_003696125.1 Nitrospinota bacterium | reverse complement strand
GTAACGAGTAATGAGTAACGAGTAACGAGTAACGAGTAATGAGTAACGAGTAACGAGTAATGAGTAATGAGGACTGAGGACTGAGTGACCCCTTTGTGCCTGGTTTTTAGTGCCTTTGTGCCTCTGTGCCTGGCTTTTAATGCCTGGTCTCTACAGACAATGCAATATTTGCCTGGGCAAGGAAATTTTTGCTAAAGCTCCGGGTTGCTCATGACGATAAGAGGGACAGCGAGAAGAAACCATCGTTCGTAAAGGGCAAACCAGCAGTAATGCTGGGACGCAAAGCTTCCGGTCCTCTCAGCAGAGGATAGCGGGGTTGCCGAACGAAATGGTGAGCGGAGCACCTCTGGTGTGCCCGCACCATTTCGTGTGGGCTCTAGACACAGGCAATGAGGAGGTGCTTACATGGGAACCGGGAATATGTCTCGGGCTGTTTCTATCCTCTCCTTACTCCTTGTTCTCTTCCTCTTTTCCACCGGTCACGCTGTGCAGGTGCAGCTCGTCTGGGATGCCCCTACCACCAATGCCGATGGCACTCCCCTGACCGACCTGGCCGGGTACAAGGTCTATTACGGCCAGAGCAGCCGGAATTACGGTTCACCGGTCGATGTCGGGAATCAGACCACTTACATTCTGGCTGGTCTTAGCAGAGGGGAGACTTACTACTTTGCCGTCACCGCCTATGATACCTCTGGCAATGAGAGCGAGTTCTCCGAGGAGGTGACCTACACCGTTCCTGCCGTGGATACAGATGGGGATGGGCTCTTCGATGATGAAGAAATCGATGTGTACGGCACCGATCCCACCCTGGCCGATACGGACGGAGATGGACTCAACGATGGGGAAGAGGTGGCGTTCTGGGGAGAGGAGTGGTCCCTGGACATCGATGGGGATGGGCTCAGCAATCTGCTCGATGCAGACAGTGACGGGGATGGATTTGAGGACGGCGTAGAGGTCAGCCAGGGATTTGATCCCGGTGACCCGCATTCGTTCCCCACCCTGGAGCTGGTGAAGATCTGGCAGGAAGGCGAGGATGGTGAACTGGACGGGGCGATGAAGGTGGCAGTGGATAGCGACGCCTCCATGGAGCAGTTTATCTGGGTACCGTATGAGAATGAAGGGATCCCGACTCCTCCCGATGCCACCGGAGAGGCGACCTACCGCTTTGTCATCCCCGAAGCTGGCACCTATGCGCTCTGGGGACGCCTGCAGGCCGGAGAAGAGGGGACAGGTGCCTTCTCCCTCGCTCTAGACGGGGGAGAGATCTATTCCTGGTGGGAGATCCCTGCCCTCTCCGGTACCGGGAACGTGTATGATCTCTCGCCTTCTACCTACCAGGTAGGGACGGTGCAGGTGGGTGAGACCTATTACATCGATCGCTCCTATACCATCACCGAGGTGCCGGCCGGGTTAGAAGGGCTCACCCTGATCAAG
>RFHZ01000641.1 GCA_003696125.1 Nitrospinota bacterium | reverse complement strand
CCCGTATCATGTACCAGAACTACCAGCCGATCATGGCCTACCTCTCCCAGCACACCCCGTACCGCTTCGAGCTAAAACTGGGAAAGACGTACGAGGATACGGTAAACTTCTTGCGGGATGGGGTGGTAGACATCGCCTCTTTTGGGGCCGTGACCTATCTGGAAGCGCATCGCGACTTTGGCGCCATCCCCATCCTGCGTCCTTTAAACAAGGAGGGCAAACCCTTCTACCACAGCATCATCATCACCCGGGCCGATAGCGATATCCAGCGGCTGGAGGACCTGAAGGGTCGCTCCTTTGCCTTTGCCTCTATCCGCTCCACCTCCGGGAATCTGATCGCCCGTCTCGATCTGGCCCAGGCCGGGATTCATCTCTGGGACTTCAGCCGGTACACCAACTTCAAGCACCATGACTCGGTGGCCAAGGCGGTCCTGACCGGGGCCTACGATGCCGGCTCGCTAAAAGATGTGGTCGCCTACAAGTACCGGGACAAAGGGCTCCGCTTTCTGCATATCTCGGAACCGATCCCGAGTGTACCGATAGCGGTGCGGCCTGATGCCCCTCCTGCTTTTGTGGCCGCGGTCCAGGAGGCCCTCCTCCGCCTGGACCCGGCAGACCCGCAGGACCGGGCTCTGATGCAGGACTGGGACCCGGAGTTCCGGAACGGGTTCATTAAAGCCAGGGATGCAGATTACGATATCATTCGACAGAAACTGAATGCCATTCCAAACGGATGCGGTCAAGGATGTCACCCACCCATCTCCTTCTAAGAGTCAAGGCCTTTTTTCTGAGCCTGCAGGGGAAGTATATCCTCATCGCTTCCCTGCTCACCGTCTTCCTCATCGCCACCTTGGGCTACTTCTTTGTGCAACGGGAAGAACAGCTCCTCATCCAGCAGGTGAAAGAAAAGGGGAAGCTGCTGGCCGAATCGATGGCCATCTCCTTCACCAATGCCCTCCTCTACGAAGAGATCGGGTTGGTGGAGGAAGCCGGCCTGCTGGATAACTTCATCGCCGATCTGATGCGCAAGGAGGAGCTGGATGTGGTCTACGCCATGGTGCTGGATCCCCAGGGAAAGGTGATTGCCCATAACGATTTCACCGAATACGGGCGCGTTTACACCGATCCGCTCAGCCGGCAGGCCATGGCCAGCTGGCATACGCTGGCCATCCTCTCCTCCGACTCTGATGCCTCTCCCCAGCTCCTGCACATCTCTACCCCGCTTAATATCTCGACCAAACGCTGGGGTACCCTGCGCATCGGCCTGTCCCTGCAGAGGCTGCACCAGGCCATTGCCGCTCTTACCCGGCGTATAGCGCTCTGGACCGCTGTTTTTGCTCTCCTCTCCCTGGGAGGCGTTGCCCTGGTTACCCGGAAGATGACCCGTCCCATCATCGACCTGGCCCGGGCCATGGACCAGGTCGATCTGCAAAACTACACGCTTCCTCCCCTGCCTCCCCCCCGCTCGGATGAGATCGGTACCCTGCAGACCAGCTTCATGCAGATGCTGCAGCGTCTCAAGGAGGCGGAAGAGGAACGGCAACGGACGCTGGAGCTCCTGGTCCAGACAGAAAAGATGGCCTCGCTGGGCAAAATGGCGGCAGGAATAGCACACGAGATCAACAATCCCCTGGCCGGACTCCTCACCTGCCTGCACAACTTTGCTGCCGGCCACATCCCTCCTGAACGACGTGAGGAGTACATCGGGCTCATGAAGGAGGGGATCCAGCGGATCGCTACCATCGTGCGCCAGCTCCTCGATTACGCCCGCCAGCAGCCTCCGGCTTTTCGAGAGGTTGAGCTATCCCAGGTCATTGACCAGACCCTGGCCCTGCTCGATTACCTGATCAAAAAGAAGCGGATAACCGTACACAAAGCCTTTCCCTCCTCTCCTTTCCCCCTGGAGGCGGATCAGGGGAAACTGGAGCAGGTGATCATGAACATCACCCTCAACGCCCTGCAGGCCATGGAGCCGGGAGGGAGCCTTACCTTTCGCGCCCACACCGAGAACAATGTGTGCCGGTTAAGCATCACGGATACCGGCCCGGGTATTCCCCCGGAGATCCTGCCGCGGATCTTTGATCCCTTCTTCACCACCAAAGGGCCCGGGGAAGGGACAGGGTTGGGACTGGCGGTGAGCCTGAGCCTGGTCAAACAACATGGGGGCCACATCACGGTCCAGAGCAGGGCGGGGCAGGGGACCACCTTTACCATTACTTTGCCTTTACAACAACGAGCAGGACGAGAACGTCCGCTCACAAGGGCATGAGGATAAAAAAGATGAAAGCCAGGTTTTTGCTGATCGAAGACGAACCGACGATGCGCATTGCCCTGAGCGATGCGCTGCGGGCGAAAGGATACGAGGTTACCGAAGCGGCAGACGGGCTGGAAGGTCTCCGCCACATCCAGGAAACCACCTTTGACATGATCATCACCGATCTGCGGCTCCCCGGTGTGGATGGCCTGCAACTCCTGGCCCGGGCGCGGGAGGTACAGCCGGACTGTGCCGTGGTCCTCATCACCGCCTATGCCACGGTGGAGACGGCGGTAAAGGCGATGAAGGAGGGGGCGTACGATTACCTGACCAAACCCTTTGACATGGAGGAACTCCACATCATCATCCGCCGTTTCCTGGAGCACCGGCGCCTCCTCAGCGAGTACCAGCGCCTGCGCCAGGAGGTAGAGGGGAGGAACGGCTTCTGTGGATTGATCGGTACCAGTCCCCCCATGCGCAAGGTGTTTTCCCTGATCGACCAGGTGGCCAAAACCGATGCCACCGTGCTCATCCAGGGAGAGAGCGGTACCGGGAAAGAACTGGTGGCCAAGGCGATTCATGCCACCAGTCGCCGCCGGGAGGGACCGCTGATCACCATCAACTGTGCGGCCATACCGGAACAGCTCCTGGAAGCAGAGCTGTTTGGCTATGAGCGAGGAGCCTTTACCGGGGCCCTGCAGGGAAAACCGGGACATTTCGAGCTGGCGCAGAACGGGACCCTCTTCCTGGATGAGATCGGTGAACTCCCCCTCCATCTGCAGGCCAAGCTCTTACGCGTTTTGCAGGAGCGCTCCCTCTTCCGCATCGGGGGACGCAAGCCGATCACGCTCGATGTGCGCATCCTCTGCGCCACGCAAAAGGACCTGCGGGCAGAGGTGCAGGCCGGACGCTTCCGGGAGGATCTCTTCTACCGGATCAACGTCATCGCCATCCGGGTTCCTCCCCTGCGCGAGCGGCGGG
>RFHZ01000640.1 GCA_003696125.1 Nitrospinota bacterium | reverse complement strand
GGGGTGATGGGCTTGAACACACGGGATTTTAAGATTCCCGGCCGCGAAGATTACCGGGTACCGGAAACGTTCCGGGAAGAGATCATTAAGGCCTTGAAGGAGGCCTATCCCCTGGAGTATAAAGACCAGATAGAGCGCTACTTCCGAAATCTCTCCGAGTAACCGGTGGCCGATTCCAGGTGAGGAGTTAAGGCATATTATGCAGGCACAGAGGCATAGAGGCACAGAGGCACAGAGGCACAGAGGCACAGACTCTCAGATATTCGCTGTCCTGCTCGCCCTTTGTATAGGAACCTTTCTGCTCTGCCCAGGGGTCCTCTGGGCAGGGCAACCTTCCCTGACCGAGATGGTGGAGCGAGGGGAAGCCGCCCTGGAGAGGTGGGAGATGGCAGAGGCCCGGCAGTGGGTGAAGAAGATAGAGGCCTTTACTCCTCTGCCCGCAGAAGCCGAGTTTTTCCGCAGCCGGGTCTGGTTCTACCAGGGCGAGTACGACCGGGCAGTGGAGACGATCGGACGGGCGGTTACTCTTGACCCGGACAACGAGATGTACCAGGGATACCAGGGGTTCTTCACCAATACCCGCCTGGCCACGCAGGGACTGGAGTCGGTGCAGAGTGAGCATTTTACCCTGCTTATAGATAGGGAGAAGGATGGTATCCTGATCCCCTATGCCCTGGAAGCCCTCGAACAGGCCTATCAGGTCTTTGGGAAGCAGTTCGGCTTTACCCCTCGGGAACGGGTCCGCGTGGAGATCTTCCCTGATCCGGAACGTTTCTATCATGCCTCGAGCCTCTCCCGGCGCGATATCGAGGTTTCCGGTGCCATCGGGATCTGCAAGTTCAACAAGATCATGCTCCTCTCTCCCCGCACCCTGCTCCGGGGATACCGGTGGCTCGATGCGTTGACGCATGAATACATGCACTACGTCATGGTGCATCTGACCAATAACAAAGCCCCTATCTGGCTCCACGAGGGAGTGGCCAAATACCAGGAGTATCTGTGGCGCTCTCCGCGTTCCCTCTATCTCAACCCGGTGAATGAAACCCTCCTGGCCAATGCCCTCCGCGAAAATGACTTTGTCAGCTTTGCCCAGATGGATCCTTCCCTGGTCAAGCTGGATACGACGCATCAGGTTCGTCTCGCCTATGCCGAGGCGGCTTCGGCCATCGACTTTATCCTGCAGCGGGTCGGGTATCCTGGATTGCAGCGGATCCTGCAGCATATCGCTCAGGCGGAGGAGCAGGGAGCGCAACAGGCGATCCAGGAGGAGTTGCGACTCGATTTTGCCGCCTTTGAAAGGCAATGGAAGGCCTTTCTCCGCCAGCAGAACCTCCAGGAGATCCCCGGTGTGTACCTGGAGAAGTACACGCTGAAGGACAGGGTGAAGGATGAAGAGGAGTGGGGACTGCAAGAGATCCGATCGCAGGTCGTGAGGAACCATGTTCGCCTGGGTGATCTCTTCCGGAGTCGGGGACGCCTTGTCCCGGCGGTGCTCGAGTACAAGAAGGCACTGCGTAAATCGCATCCCTCCCCCTTTCTCTACAACAAGCTGGGGAAGGCCTTGTTGCTGCGGGGACGCTATGCAGAAGCCCTGACCTATCTGGAGAAAGCCAAAACCCTTTATCCGGATTACGTCACCACCTATACCAATCTCGGGATCCTCTTCTTGCAGCAGAAGCGCCTTGCCGAGGCAGAGGAGGCGTTTACCGAAGCGATACAGATCAACCCGTTCGATCCTCAGGTCCATCAGGGCCTGTACCAGATCTATCTCCTGCGAGGAGAGCGGGAGAAAGCGGCCCAAGCGGAAAAAACCGTTCAGACTTTGCTCATGCGATAGCCTGGCAGAGGAAAAGGACTCAGCAATGGAAGAAAGACTGCACGACAACGATCTGGCCATGGTCGAAGAGATTGCCGATGCCAGACAGCGGATTACGCACGAACTCCATAAGGTCATCGTGGGACAGGATCGGGTCATCGAGGAGCTGTTGATCGCCCTCTTCTCTCGCGGCCACTGCCTCCTGGTCGGGGTTCCCGGACTGGCCAAGACCCTCTTGATCAGTACCCTGGCCAGTGTGCTCGACCTGGAATTCAACCGGATTCAGTTTACGCCTGACCTGATGCCTTCGGATATCACCGGAACCGATATCCTGGAGGAGGACGTGGCTACCGGCCATCGGAAGTTCATCTTCCTGAAGGGACCGATATTCGCCAATGTGGTACTGGCCGATGAGATCAACCGCACCCCTCCCAAGACCCAGGCGGCACTGCTCCAGGCGATGCAGGAGTACAAGGTGACGGCCGGTGGGCGGACCTATCCGCTCTCCCTCCCCTTCTTTGTGCTGGCCACGCAAAACCCGATTGAGCAGGAGGGCACCTATCCACTGCCGGAAGCGCAGCTCGATCGCTTCATGTTTCACCTGGGAGTCGATTATCCGAGTTTTGAAGAAGAGGTGCAGATTGTGGCCAGTACCACCTCGGCCTATACCCCCCAACTCCATAAGGTCTTGCATGCCGAGAAGATCCTGGCCTTACAGAACCTGGTCAGGCGTGTGCCGGTCTCCGAGTACGTCATGCGGTACGCCGTCTCCCTGGTGCAGGCTTCTCGACCCACCCAGCCCCAACCCCTCTCCTTTATCAAAGAGTGGGTGCAGTGGGGAGCCGGTCCTCGCGCTTCCCAGTATCTCATTTTGGGGGCCAAGGCTCGTGCCATTCTCAACGGCCGCTATGCTGCTTCCATAGAGGATGTGCAGGCCCTGGCCAAGTCGGTGCTCCGACATCGCATCCTGCCCAATTTTGCGGCAGAGGCAGAAGGGATCACGTCTGTCGAGATCATCGAGCGCCTGCTGAAAGAGGTACAGGTGGAGCATGGCTGAGCAGAAACGCTACTTTGATCCCCAACTCCTTTCCACCATTGCTCCCCTTTCCCTGCAGGCCCGCCTGGTGGTGGAAGGGGTACTCTCCGGACTGCACAACAGTCCCTATAAGGGATTCAGCGTGGAGTTTTCCGAACACCGGGAGTACACTCCTGGGGATGAGATCCGTCATATCGACTGGAAGGCGTATGGCCGTTTCGATCGCTACTTTATCAAAGAGTACGAGGAAGAGACCAATCTCCGCTGCTATCTGCTGGTCGATTGCAGTGCCTCCATGGGCTACGGGTCAAATGGGGTGAGCAAATTCGATTATGCCTCCTATCTCGCGGCTGCTCTGGCCTATCTCATGCAGAAACAGCAGGATCTGGTCAGCCTGGTCCTCTTCGGTCAGGAGGTGAGGAAGCAGCTCCCACCCAAGAGCAATCCGGGTCACCTGCAGGCGATCCTCAATGCGCTGGAGCAGACCGTTCCGGCAGGGGAAACCTCGGTGGGGAAGGTGTTGCATCACCTGGTCTCCAGTATCAAACGGCGGAGCCTGGTCATCCTCCTCTCCGATCTGCTCGACGACCAGGAGACGGTCATGCGCGGGTTACGCCACCTGCGACACCGGAAGAATGAGGTGCTGGTCTTCCAGATCTTTGATCCGACCGAGATCGAGTTTCCGTTTCGCGATTTTACCCGCTTTGAGGACCTGGAAGGACCGGTCAAGGTGATCACCGATCCGCGTGCCATTGCTCAGGAATATCGACGGAACGTCATGGAGTTTATCCAGTATTACCGGCAACAGTGTCGCCTCCACTATATCGACTATCAACTCTTTTCGACGGCGACACCCCTGGACAAAGCGCTCTTACAGTATCTGGCCTGGCGGAAATAGTGATGGGACCGCTCTCTTTTCTCTATCCAGCCTTTCTTTACGGCGCCTTTGCCGCAGCCATCCCGGTGATCATTCACCTGATCCATCGACGCCGGGTAAAGGTCCTCCCCTTCCCGGCGGTCCGCTTCATCCTCCTGGCCCAGAAGCGCCTGGCCCGGAAATACCGGATCAAGCAATGGCTCCTGCTGGCCTTGCGCATGCTGTTGATCCTGCTCCTGGCCACGGCCCTGGCCCAGCCGATACTGCGGGCCGAGCCGGAAGGAGGAGTGACCCGACCGGCCTCCCTGGCGCGGGTCATCATCCTGGATAACTCGATGAGTATGGAGTATCAAAGCGAAGCGGGAAGCCGGTGGGAGGAGGCGAAACGGGTGGCCCAGGAGTGGATAGCTGACCTGCGTGCCCAGGACCGGGCCGCTCTCCTTCCGGCTATCGATGAAGAGGAGGGTCCCCTCAACCTCTCCTTTGATCGAGATCGCCTCTTGCAGACCCTTTCCCGTCTGCAGGTGCGCTACAGGGAGGCGAACTTTGTTCCCGCCTTTACCCGGGCCTACCAGGGATTGAAAGGGGCAGGAGAGGCGAGCAAGGAGATCGTGTTGATCACCGATATGACCCGGGTTCCCTGGGTGGGCTTTGAGCTGGAACGTTTTTCCGTCATCGATCCGACGGTGAAGATCAAGATCATCGACCTTTCTTCGGATAAGGAGGAGGGGAATACGACGGTCAGCAGGGTCCGCTTCCTGGATTCTCCGATCACCCGGGGGGTCCGTACCCGCTTGCAGGTCACCCTCCAGCACCATGCGACGCAGCGACGTGAGCGGGTGCTGGTCCAGTTGCTGATCGATGGGGAAAAGGTGGATCAACGCCTGGTAACCCTGCCTGGGAGAGGGGAGGAGGAGGTAAACTTCAGTGTGGTGTTCCCCCAGGCCGGCTATCACCTGGGAACGGTAAAACTGGCCGCCGATAATCTCCCCCGTGACGACGAATTCCTGTTCAGCGTCCCTGTCGTCGAGGAGGCACGGGTATTGGTGGTGGATGGACATCCCCGGACCGCCCTGATTTACAGTGAGACCTATTATCTGGTGAATGCCCTGAAACCGGATCTCTTCTCTCCCCAGACCCCGATTCGACCCAAGGTGATCACGGCCGAGGAACTGGCTGCGGAGCGCTTGACCAATTATCATGTGGTGGTACTGGCCAATGTCCGCTCCTTACCAGAAGAGATCAGAGCACGGTTGCTGCGATTTGTGCACGACGGGGGGAACGTGATCTTCACCCTGGGGAATCAGGTGGAACCTTTCCGCTACAATCGCGAGTGGTACGAGCAAGGGGTACGGCTTTTGCCCGGGACACTCCGCACGGTGCGTCAGCAGGCAGCAGACCAGCCGGTCCAGATTCAAGAGATCGCTTCTCAACACCCCGGATTGCGGGTCTTTCAACGGCAAGGACGGGAGAGCTTTCGCAAAGCCAGGTTCTGGCAGTATTTTCTAGTGGAAGGGCTCTCCTCCAACTCCCAGGTCTTGCTCCGGCTGGCCGATGATACTCCGCTTTTGCTCGAGCATGGGGTGGGACAGGGGAAGGTGCTCCTCCTTACCTCGAGTGTGGATCTGGACTGGAACGACCTGGCCCTCAAACCGGTCTATGTGCCTCTCTGGCAAAACCTGGTGCTCTATCTCAGCCATGGAACCGGGACGCGCCTGGGAGAGGATGTGGTGGTCGGCCAGCCGGTGGATCTGCATCTCCCCAAGGCCTTTGCCGGGCTGATCCGTATAGAGCGTCCCGACGGGAAAGCCACCGTGTGGCGCATCCAGCCGGGAGAGTCGATTGCTCCCTATGCCGAGACCAGCGAGCCGGGTGTGTATCGCGTGTTGCTCCCTTCTGGAACCCGGGGGCTCTTTGTGGTGCATCTCCCCCCTGCGGAATCGAATCTGGCCAGGATCACGCTGCCAGAGCTGGAGAGTAAATGGCAAAACCTCCCCCTTAGCGTGATCCGATGGCCGGAGAAGAAGGAAAAAGTCTTGCTTACTGAGGTACAAGGAACCAAGCTGGCCGGTCCCCTTTTCTTCCTTTTGCTCTGTGTGGCCGTTATCGAAGGGATCGTGGCCAACAGGAGTTAAGGAGAAGGAGAACCATGACCATACCCGGAATGACACGACGGCGTTTCCTGCAGCAGGCGCTGCTCTTGACCTCGCTGCTGGTAGGAGGAAAACCGCTACGCGGTGCAGCGCAGGAGGAACGACCCCCCTCTTCTCCCTTTATCTTTACCCAGGTTCGCTATCGGGGAGGAGACTGGGACCCGCATCCGTACGCGGCGCGCTCGATCCTGGAGGAGGTGGAACGGCGCACCAGCATCGAGGTCAGGAAGGAACGCCAGGTCATCACCCTCCTCGATCCAGACCTCTTCTCCTATCCTTTCCTCTATCTGGCCGGAGGAGAGCCGTTCGAGCCGTTTACGGAAGAGGAAGTGGAGGTCTTACGGCTATTCCTGACCTATGGCGGGTTCTTGCTGATCGAAGACACCATGGGGTACAAGGGGTTGGGATTTGATCGATTCATACGCGAGCAGATCAGGCGCATCTTCCCAGACCGTGCCCTGGAACGCCTGCCGCATGACCATACCGTGTATCGCTCCTTCTACCTGATCCAGAGTGTAGGGGGACGCCGCATCGTGAACCCCTATCTGGAAGGGGTGAATGTCGATAACTGGACCCCGCTGATCTACTCGCAAAACGATCTGGCCGGAGCCTGGGAGCGAGACTTTTTGGGGAACTGGAAGTATGATGTCATCCCGGGAGGGGAGGCACAGCGTTTTCAAGCCTTTATGCTCGGGGTCAATCTGATCATGTACGCCCTGACCGAAAACTACAAACAGGACCGGATCCACATTCCCTTTATCAACCGCAAGCTGGGTTAAGCGATCTATGGTTACCCAAATCAAGACAACCCTTGCCCATCCACTGCTCCCCTGGCAGCTTGTCCTGCTGGGGATGGCCCTGGTCCTCTTCCTCGCCTATCAGGTCTGGGTACTGCGGCAGAAGACCTCCTGGGGATATCTCCTCCTGATTACCGGGCTGCGTCTGGCCATCTTCCTCCTCCTCATCCTCTTCCTCCTCAATCCGACCATCCTCTTCCAAAAGCTGCAGAGGATCCCCAAGCCTTTTGCCGTGCTGGTGGATACCTCCCCCAGCATGTCGCTTCAGGAGGAAGCCGGAGAGGGACCGAGTCGATTGGAACGGGTGAAGCAGGTGCTGCTTCGGGATAATGCCGCGCTTTGGAAAGCGTTGTCGGCAGAGTACGACTTGCGACTCTATGCCGTCAACGACACCATTACTCCCCTTATC
>RFHZ01000639.1 GCA_003696125.1 Nitrospinota bacterium | reverse complement strand
TGGGCACAGTGATACGTGCTGTCCGCTCTGCGTAGAGCCGGACCACCTTCGATGCAAAAATCACGGACATTTCTCCCTACCCACGTATCGAGTACCGCTGCCGATAAGGCCATGACTGCTCTCCTTCTCTCTTTTATGCTCTACTCATCCCTTCCATACCCCTTTGGTCTCATCCCCTCCATATCGGTAGTGGAGAACAGTCGGTAGAACGCGCTATTTAAGGCATCTCTCGGAACAGCGGTCTCGGCTGCATGCGCCTGGGAATTGGTCTTCGCTACCATCTCGGAGTATGGTACCCCTTACCATACTCATATTATACTGTACAAAGGACGAAGGTGTGGGTTTGTCTCACCACCTCCATGGCGGTATAGGGAGTGTACCGCATTGCTGGGTAGACACATCACCTGCCGCCTCCGGACCATCCGTCTGCAACTGTAGCCCCTGTAGGGGCGCAGCAGCGCTGTGCCCCTACAAGTGAAGAGGAAGCACCGTGATCGTACAGGGTTATCACTTCATACGATCAGGTGCAGCGACCAACCGTATGAGGCCGTCTCTGCCTATGGTCCAGTCAGGAACCTGGGGACTGGCTCCCCAGAAGAGGGTGGGACGGTAGAGGAAGACCCAGGGAGCATCATCACGGAGCAAACGGTAGGCTCGACGGTAGAGTTTCTGTCGTTGGGTGTCATTGACCGTAGCCCGTGCCTGGTCGATCAGCCTGTCCACCTCGGGATTGGTGTATCCCTGCCACCAGGGACCACGGACGCCGGAGTGGAACTTCTCGCGCAAAACGCGGTAGGTGCTGAGAGGACTGGAGTCAAAGCAGCAGAGGTCATCCATCTGCTTTGCCCGCACCAGATCTGCGTAGCCTGGTCGATCGGCAAAGACCCGTACCTCTGCGAAGATCCCTACCCTGGCGTACTGTTCAACCATACACTGCGCCAGCTCTGTGGCCTCGTCGGGCAGGACGGTGGGGACATCGATGAGGAGGGGGAGCCCGTCTCCATAGCCTGCTCCGGCCAGGAGGGCTCGCGCTCTCTCCGGATCGTAGGGATAGGGTGGGGTATGAGGATCGTATCCCAGGTGAAAAGGGGTCAGGGGACCGTTTAGCGGTTGTGCCGCCCCCTCCCGGATGGTGTCGATGATCAGCGGGACATCCAGGGCATAGTTGAGGGCCTGCCGCACCCGCCTGTCTGTACAGACACCGGTCAAGGCATTACACATGAAGATGACGCAGACATGACTCTCCCGGGTAATGATCTTTCTCTGTGCCGTGGATTCGATCAGGTGTCGGCCGGCCGGTGACACCGCAGCAATGAGGTCAGCCTCACCGGCCAGGAGGGCCTGCACACGTTCCTCCTCATCCGCTTCTGCCTGCCAGACAACACGCTTGAAGGCTGGTTGTCCCCCCCAATAAGCAGTAAAGGCGTCCATCACCACCCGGGTATCACTCGCCTCGACCAGGCGATATGGACCGCTACCCACCGCTCTTTCCGGCAGATCATCCAGGACCCGTTCCGGCACAACAGGGATATCGACCAGAAGGTCCAGGAGATCCGCCAT
>RFHZ01000638.1 GCA_003696125.1 Nitrospinota bacterium | reverse complement strand
TGGATGGTGTCCGGAGGGACAGCGGTGACCGGGAAGCGCTCTGTTATGCTCTTCACCTTTTCTGCATCGATGTCGGCCACAAACACCCTGGCCTGCGCCTCGACCAGCAGCGGTACCACCTCTGATCCGACCATGCCGAGTCCCTGCACCGCCACCGAGCGACCGGCAAGATCATCGGTCCCAAACACCTCCTGTGCACATGCTTTCATCCCCTCGACCACCCCCAGAGCCGTGGCCGGTGCAATCGGTCCTGCTCCACCCCAGGAGCGGGGCAGGGTGACCACGTAAGGGGTCTCCATGCGGATATACTCCATATCCCGCAGCGTGGTCCCCACATCTTCACCCGTGATATAGAGCCCGTTGAGGCGATGGATGAAGCGGCCGAGGGCACGGAAGAGGGCTTCACTCTTGTCTGTCTTGGGATTCCCCATGATCACGCATTTTCCCCCGCCTAAGTTCACCCCGGCTGCCGCGTACTTGTAAGTCATGCCACGTGCCAGGCGCAGCGCATCCTCGATCGCCTCTCGCTCGCTGGCATAGGTCCACATCCGGCATCCACCGGTCGCCGGACCCAGGGTCGTATCGTGGATGGCGATAATGGCCCGCAGGGGGATGCGCCGGTCCTGACACAGAAAGAGGTTCTCGTAGTCAAACCGCTCCATGTAGGGAAAGAGAAAATCCTCCATCATCCTTCTCCTATCACCAGGCCAGGGCATAGGTGGGCCGGCGCGGGTCTGCCCCGGCCGAGAGCACCCCGGTCTCCCGATTGCGATGGGTGACCACGGCACCGATACCGCAGGCTCCCACCTCATGCACCTTGTGTCCGAGTTGACGTAACCGGGCTCGCGTCTCCTCCGGAATCCCTCGCTCCACGTTCAGTTGACCGGGCAGGTAGACACGGGGATAGAAGGAGTTGGTCACACTTTGGGAGGAGAAGCGAGGCGCTTCTACCGCCTGCTGCGGATTCATCCCGAAGACGAGCACGTTGAGCAGGAGCTGCAGATCGGCCTGGGCCTGATCGTCTCCTCCCGGACAACCGATGGTCATGACCGGTTCCCCTGCTTCACACACCATGTAGTTCACCAGGGTGGTGCGGGGACGCTTGCCCGGTTCCAGGCCGTTCGGGTGTCCCTCTTCCAGGAAGAACATCTCGCTGCGGGTGCTGAGCGTACACCCCAGTTCCGGCACAAAGGCCGATTTGCGGAAGACTCCTCCACTGGGCGTGACGCAGACCATGTTCCCATCCCGATCGATGACGGCCAGGTGGGTAGTTCCTTCTTCTGGACCCTTTTCCCCCTGTTCGGCAGGATCTCCGGCTGGGATCGAACCGCTGGAAGGAGAGGGTTCGCCATTCTCATACCGCCAGGGATCACCGGCCGGTGGCAGTTCCGGATAGGCCTTGTCCGGTCGGATCAACGCAGCTCGCTCGGCCGCATAGGCTTTGGAGAGGAGTCCGTTGATAGGGATGTGGGCAAAGTTCGGATCACCGTAGTAGCGTTCACGATCGGCAAAGGCCAGCTTGATCGCCTCGGCCACGGTATGGATGTATTGAGGCGAGTTGTGGCCCATGGAGCGGAGATCGAAGTGCTCCAGGATGTTCAGGGCCTGCAGCAGGACCGCTCCCTGCGTCCAGGTCGATTGGGTGCAGATCTCGCGGCCGGCAAAGGTGGTGCGTAGCGGCTCCTCAAAGCAGGCCCGGTACCCGGTCAAATCCTCCAAGGCCAGCAGGCCACCTACCCGCTGCGAGAAGTCGGCGATGGTCCGGGCAATATCGCCCCCGTAAAAGCGCTGTCGGGCCGCCTCTAATCCGGCCAGGCGATGGCCGGGACGCTGCTGCTCTGCCTCGACCAGCTTCTTCAGAGTATTTCCCAGAGCCCTTTGCACGAGCAGGGTCCCGACCGGAGGGGGATTCCCTCCCGGGTAGAAGACCTCCATGCCCCCAGGGGGGTAGAGCCGGAACTGGGTCCTGGTCTCCGGAATCTGGAGCATGCGGTACATGTAGCCGTACATGGGGAAACCGTGTTCGGCGTAATGGATGGCCGGAGCCAGCACCTCGGCCAGGGTTTTGGTGCCGTACGTGGCCAGGAGGGTGATATAGGCATCGACCACACCGGGTACGGTAAAGGAGAGATGCGCCTTGTCCCCCGGTCCGGTCGGGATCTTCTCCAGTCCCTGCTGCCGGAAGAAGGCAACCGTTGCCCTTTGGGGGGCGACTCCCTGTCCACTCAATACCCGGATCTGGCGGCTTCCGGCGTGATAGAGGAGAAAGACCCCTTCTGCCGCCAGGGAATAGGAGGCGATCGGTTCGACCACAGCTGCTGCAAATCCGGCCGCCACAGCCGCATCAAATGCGTTGCCCCCGCTGAGTAGCATCCGCATGGCGGCCATCGAGGTAAGCGGATGCCCGGTAGAGACCACACCCTGCGTGCCGGACACTACCGGCCGGGTCGTTGCCCTCTCCGTTTCGTGATGCTCCATCTCGTGTACTTTCGGTTGTTGCTCCTGCATCTACTCCTCTCCTTTTCCTGGCCCCGTTTTCTCGGGCATTTACCGTGATAACAAGCCTCCGTGTCCACTTTCCGCAGAGAAGGGTTCCCATCTCCCTATTTCCACCGCAGTGAGAAAATCGAGTACGGCGCGATTGAAGAGGTCCGGTTCCTCCAGGTTGATGGTGTGTCCGCTTTTGGGGATTACCACCAGGCCGGCATTGGGGATGTGGCGTTTCATGAAGATGGCCGGCTCGATACAGGGTTCGTCCTCATCCCCGATGATCAGGAGGGTAGGCACCTGCAGCCTTTTGAGTTTCTCTTCCAGGGCAAAGATGGTGGGACGTTTCAGTTGGACTCCCCGGAAGGTGAGGGCCGAACCGGTGGCCGAATGCGAGGCAAATTCTTCCAGGAACTCCTCCCATCCCTTGGGATCCTTGCGCAGGAACTGGATACGGG
>RFHZ01000637.1 GCA_003696125.1 Nitrospinota bacterium | reverse complement strand
CCTGCAGGGGAAAGGGATCGTGGAGCTGGATGGGGTCAGGCATCTGGTAGAGCCCCATACCGTGGTTCATATTCCCCCCGGTGTGCGTCATGGGATCTTCAATACCGGCCTGGAGGATCTGATCTTCATCGTGGTCGCCTCCCCACCCCAAGATATGCCGGCAGTGCAACCGGCGAGGGAATAGACAACAGGGTCAGCCCTTGACATGTGACAACGTGTGAGCTTAGGCTTTCCTCTCACCTCCTTTCGTAAAGAATACCTCCTGCTTGTAGGCTACCCTATCAAAGCAGAACAGGGGTGTCAATGGCATTTTTCCGGTACCTGTCTCGGCCTGATGACCGGGATGTTTCCCTAGAAGAACGGCGTAAGGCAGGCAGGTTTGGGGAGAGGGATAAAGAGAGGACGGTTCCAGATCACCACTCGGGGATGGCCAGGATGAAATCAGCCCCTAGAGGAAGCGGTTGTACCTTATTGCTCGCTCCTCCAGATCTTCTCCCGCAGCAGCTTGAGGGTCGAGCGGCTGACCGGCAGGATCTCCAGGTCTTGCGGCGTGACCCAGCGGGCTTCAGAGGCATCATCCCCCGGCCGCAGTTCTCCACCGATATACTCGGCCAGCAGATCGATGATGACGTAGTGGAAGCGGATCCGGCCTTCCTCGTCCCGCTGAATCACCTCAAACGTGTACACCGGCTCCCCGGCACGAATAATGATACCGGTCTCTTCCTTGATTTCCCGCTCTGCCGCCTCCTGCAGCGTCTCCCCCAGCTCTATCCGTCCCCCAGGGATGGCCCAGAGTCCTTCCCCTGGCGCCTGGTTACGTTTAACGAGGAGCACGCTGTCCCCTTTACACACGATCGCTCCCACGGCAACCTGCGGATACGTGGGATAGGGAGAAGTGGCCATATTTATTCCTCGACTCTTTCTGGTTTACTGCTACGGTTCGGCTACCATGATACACCAAACCGGTCGTGGAGTCGAGTCCCCTTTGCCCCTCATGCCTATCTCCATCTAAAAGTTGACCGACTGCTCTACAGGCTCTATAATCTCCGAGTGGAAGTTTTTTCTCCGTCTAATGAAATGCCCTGCTTTTCGGTTGTGAAAGGTCAAAGGGATAGGGCAGATGACGGCCATACCGGAGAAGAAAAGCCGGGAAAGGGGTGGGTTTGACTTTGATACGCATCCTGAGGCAGAGCAGGTCCAGATTGCCCTGCTGCGGCAGACTCCTCCCTGGCGCAAACTCGACCTGGTCGGCCAGCTAAATCATACGCTACGTATCCTGGCCTTTAGCGGTCTGCATCAACGCTATCCCCATGCAACAGGAGAAGAACTACAGCGTCGCTTTGTCGATCTCTGGCTGGGTACGACCTGGACCCAACGACTCTCTGAGAGAGAAGGAACAAAGAAGGAGAAGAGTGTGCTACCTCCAGAACCTCTTACCGTCATCCTCCTGGTAATCGATGTCCTGGAGGCGTTGGGTATTCCTTACCTCATCGGAGGATCCCTGGCCAGTGCGGTCTATGGTGTGCCACGGGCCACCCTGGATGCTGACCTGGTTGCCGATATCCGTCTTGAACAGGCTGAACCGTTGGCACAGGCCTGGCGTGATGTGTTCTATGTGGATGTCGATGCGATCCGGGATGCGGTACGGCGTCAGAGCAGCTTCAATCTCATCCATCTAGACACTCTGTTTAAGGT
>RFHZ01000636.1 GCA_003696125.1 Nitrospinota bacterium | reverse complement strand
GATTTCCTGGAACTGCTACGGGAGTTGGCCGACGGGCAGAACCTCCTGCTGATCTTCGATGAGGTGCAGACCTTCCGGGTAGCGCCGGGGGGAATACAGGAATGGTACGGTATTCACCCGGACCTCACCGTGCTGGGCAAGATTATCGGAGGAGGGTTTCCCATCGGTGGCTTTGGGGGACGGGCCGATATCATGGCGGCTTTTGATGCAACTACCGGTGCACCGAAGATTCCGCATGCCGGTACCTTTAACGGAAACCCGATGGCGATGCGGGCAGGCATAGCGACCCTGCGGGAGCTGACCCCCCCTGTTTATCAGCGACTGCGGGAAGACGGAGAGGCCTTGCGACAGGACCTGCAAGCTCTGGCCGACCGCTATCGGGTGCCGGCCCGGATCACGGGGGAGGCCTCGCTCTTTCATATTCACCTGACCGATCAGCCGGTGGTGGATGCCCGCTCGGCACAAACCGTCAACCCCTCCTTGACCCGCAAGATGTTCTTCCACTTCCTCAACCAGGGGATCTATCTCGGGTCGCGAGGAGGAGGAAACCTTTCCGTACCTATGGGGGAAGAGGAATTGACCCATTTCCGGAGGGTATGGGAGCGGTTTTTACACAAAGTCAGGTAAAGATAGAGGGGAGAAATCCCATGGACCGTGTGCATTATCGGCGTATCGAACACTTTCTCCGCCGTGTAGCGCTCCGCCTCCGGCTCTTGACTTTCCTGGAGCGTCTCGCGCTCTGGTTAGCCGTCTTCAGCGTTATTCTCCTGGGAGGAATGGCGCTTCGCCCTCTGCAGGAGTGGTTCGCTTATGCTCCCCTCCTCTACAGCCTGGGTAGCGGACTCCTCCTCCTGCTCCTGGCTGGCTATGCCTTGATCCCCCTGCTCCGTCCCTATGCGAGCGACTTCCTCGCCTTGCTGGTGGAGAGGCAATATCCCTGGCTGCGTAACAACCTGATCAATTCCCTGCAACTCTACCCCTTCCTGGAGAGAGAGGACCCGGCCCAGCGCTCCAAAGGGTTGATCCAGGGATTACTGGCCCAGACAGCCAGCCAGGTCCCCAGACTCGATATCGGGAAGGTGGTGGATATCCGCCTGTTGTACAGGCCCTTTCTGCTGGCCTTTTCTCTTTCCGCTACCCTGGGACTGGTCTCCCTTCTCGCTCCCCTCCCCCTGCAGCACTCCCTGGATTTCCTCCTCCACCCGTGGGCGCATCTCCCCCCCCGCCAGACCGTGATGGAGGTCGATGTTTCGGCCCGGCGTGTGCTGACCGGAGAGCCGGTGACCGTGACCGTAACCGTGACCGGGAGAAGACCGCACACCCTATCCCTTCGCTACTGGGAGGAGGGGAGAGGACCTGAGCAGGGGAAACGCTACCAGATGACGGCAGCAGGAGGGGGACGCTTCCTCTACACCTTTTCCCAGCCCCAGAAGCCGTTTCACTTTCAGGTCCTTGCCCCTACCGTTTCCTCTGCCGTGTACGATGTGGATGTGCTCCCTCCCCCGGCTGTGGCCAACCTGAAACTCCACTACTTCTACCCGGCCTATACCGATCTTCCTCCTGCGGTCAGGGAAGGGAGCGGTGATATCGAAGCGCTCGTCGGATCCGAGGTGCGCATGGAGATGGTGGCCAATCGGGAGATGGTGGCCGGGAGACTCCTCTTCGACGATGGCAGCCAGCTTCCCCTGACCATCGGGGAGAACGGGTTGATCCGGGGGAACACCGTGGTCATGAAGTCAGGAGGGTATACGATCGAGGTGACCGATCGCTACGGTTTCACCAACCCCAACCCGATCCACTACCGCATCCAGGCCATTCCCGACCGTCACCCACAGGTCGAGATCGTCTCTCCCCCCGAGGAGATCACGGTGGATGAGAGCAAACCGATACCGATTAACTATGTGGCCCAGGACGATTTTGGGGTCAAAGAGGTCTACCTGGTTTATACAACCCCCCAACAGGAGGAAAAAAAGATCTCCCTGCAGGTGTTGAGCAAACCCCGGACCCTGCTGCGAGGGGAATACTACTGGGATATCCTCGGTATCCTGCCCACGGCAGGAGGAATGGTCAGCTATTTCCTGGAGGTATGGGATAACGATACCATCTCCGGTCCCAAAAAGGGGGTCTCCCGTACCCACTATCTCAAAGTGCGGAGCCAGGAAGAGGAGCATGAGCGACTCCAGGAGTTGCAAAAGGAGATCGCAGAGTCGCTCTTGAATCTCCTCGGCAACCAGCTCGAGTTTTCAGAGAAACTGGAGCCCTTCTTGCAGGAGCCCCCCTCTCCCCAGGAGTGGCAACGGCTGCAGCAGGACCAGCAGGCACAACGACAGCAGGCCCGGCGCATCCTCTCCCAATTAGAAGAGGCTTTACGGCGTGTGGAGCGGGACCCGATGAGCAATTACACCACGTTTGAGGACCTCTCTACCCTCCAGCAGAACCTCGCCTTTACCGAAAAGCGGTTGATGCCAGAGATGCAAAAGGCTCTGGAGCCCCTTGGCCAGCGGCGAAGACCGGTGGAGGCCGAGGAGGAAGAGGCGATCCGCAGGGCACAGGAGCGACTCACCTCTGAGCTGGAGAAGATGGCCCTCTATGCGGATGACATCGCGAAGAGGTCTCGCATGCAGGATCTGGAGAATGTCGGGCAGAAGTTGTTGCGCCAGCAGAACAACCTTCTCGATTCGCTTGATCGGCTGAGCCGTCTGGATCAACTCGACCCCAAGGCTTTGCAGGCCTTGCAAAAAGAGCTGGATGAAATCGAACGACTGCTCCAGTCGCTGATGGAAGCCCTCTCTCAACTCCCCTCTTCCCTGCCTGACGAGTTTGTCAACAACGAAGCGATCCAGAACCTCCCCTTCGACGATATGCAGCAGACACTGGATGCCCTCCGCCAGAAGCTGGCCGAGGGGGATATCGAGGGGGCAAAGGCCCTGGCCCAACAGCTTCTCAAATCCCTCTCCGAGATGATGGCCGCCCTGCAGAATGCCCAGAATCTGGCCCAATCCATGCCGTTTGGTGGACAGCAGAGCAACATGGAGCGGGCGGCAAACGAGTTGACCGATATCGTCCGGGAACAGCAGGAGATCCTCCGGGAGACGGTAAGGCATGACAAGCGCTTCACGCAGCGGATCAATCAACGACAACGACAGGATTTTGCCAGGCTGCGTGCCCAGAGCCAGCCAGAAGTGGATCGCCTCCTCAAAAAGAATCGGGTGTTGTGGGAGGAACTCTCTCACTCCCCCTATTTCCAGGAGCGGCCTTCAGAGCGACTCCATCTCTCCCGCAACTACTTTCAGATGAGTCGCGAACTCTCCAAGGTCCTCCATAACTTCTCCCCGGAAAAGGTAGGGGAACTGTTT
>RFHZ01000635.1 GCA_003696125.1 Nitrospinota bacterium | reverse complement strand
GATCTGGAGAGCGTGCCCTGTCGTGTCCAGGCCGAGATCGATGGCGTCTTTGACGAGGCGATAGTGAGGAAGGCTCCTGCCGATTGTGAAGGGGTAAGAGTATCCCCGTCGGATATCAGGGAATGGATATGGAGGATTTGGCGGCACCGCAACAGGTAAGATAAAAAGGGGTTTGCCACCCTGAGTAAGCCCGGGACATCCCCTGGATGAAGCCCTGCTTCTGGAGGGATATCCCGGGCTTTTTCCTCCTCAAAGCCGTTCAAGGACGGCAAGAGACCATCCGCTTTCTGGACTCCTGTATGTACAGGGGATCTCCTCTCGCTCAACTCCCGCCTATCCGGTTATCCACCCCCAAAGGATCTGGGAAGCTTGGTAGGGGCACGTAGATTACCGAAGGTCGTCTTATTCCCGGCTGCGGATAGAGTTCCATCAGGCGATAGATCGCCTCAGGCATGTCGGTAGAAACGGGTAATCCCAATGCCCGGAGTCGCTCTACCGTAATAGGGAAGTCATGGGTGAACTGGCCGGTGGCAAGCAAGGCCGCTAGCGTGGTACGATCCTCATGCACCGAAAATTTCTCTATCCCCAGGGAAAAGAGGAGGGTGCAAAGAAGATGAGAAGCCAGGTTCCTCCAATGGGAACTCTTCTCAAATGACGCCCAGGGGAAGGCAGATCTTGACAGGAAAGGAGTTTCTCGCTAAAAAGGAATCTACTTGGTATAAGAGCTTAAAGAGAATCTGGGGAGGAGGGCCTGCGAATCAGATAAAGGTCGTCATAGTCGCCGTCATCGCCTTACTGGTCATCGTCGTTATCCTGCAGAACACTCAGCCGGTGGAGACCCGTCCCTAAAATCCTGATTCCCAAGCCGGTGTATTCTCAGAATTCTAGAGGAAGCCAGGGAGAGGACGATATGCGCAGGTGGTTTTCTCCGCAAGAAGTCCTGGCAGAGGCAGAGGTAAAGCAGGGCTTAAAGATGCTCCTGTTCGATGGCATCTGTTCCCAGGTGATGGGAGTCCTGACCGGCGGGGCCTTTCTCGTCGCCTTCTCCCTTTTGCTGGGAGCATCGAATACGGTGATCGGCCTGCTTGCGGCTATCGGACCACTCGCACAAACCATCCAGCTCCCCACCATTTTGCTCATAGAACGCACACGGCTCCGTAAGGTATTTGTCGTATGCGGCTCAGGCTGCAGTCGCCTCTTTTTACTCGCGATTGCCCTCCTCCCCTGGGTGGGACCAGCGCACTACCGCGTACCGCTACTCGTGATCCTGCTGGTGCTCTACTTTCTCCTGGGGAATATCTCGACCTGTGCCTTTAACTCCTGGATGCGTGACCTCATCCCGGAACAGGTGATGGGAAGCTATTTTGCCAAACGCATGGCCATTGCTACAGCCTTAGGAGCTGGACTCAGTCTCTTCGCAGGATTTGGTGTCGATCTGTACAAGCGTGCTTTCGCCAATCCCTTGGGGATTTACTCGCTCTTTTTCCTGGTAGGTGCGGGGGCAGGGCTGCTGGGGGTTTTTTTCTTGAGTCAAATCCCGGAGCCGAAGATGGCTGATGAGAGAACAAGGAGTCTACTGGGACTCTTGATGGAACCGTTCCGCGATGGGAATTTTCGCTCCTTGCTCTTCTTCCTGGGGTCCTGGAACTTCGCTGTGAATCTTGCTGCCCCTTTCTTTGTTGTGTACATGCTGAGACGTCTCGGTTTAAGTATGGGGATCATTTTGAGCCTCTCTGTGCTCAGCCAACTCACCAACGTCCTCTTCCTCCGTACCTGGGGAGGCTTAGCCGATCAGTTCAGTAATAAGTCGGTTCTGCTTGTTTCCGGCCCCCTATTTATCCTGAGCATTCTGCTGTGGCCCTTTACCACCATGCCGGAACGGTACTTTTTGACTCTCCCCCTGCTCATCGCTATCCATGTCCTCTCTGGCATGTCCACGGCTGGAGTCGCCCTCTGCACGGGAAACATCGCCCTCAAATTGGCCCCTCGAGGCAAGGCGACCGCGTACCTTGCGACCAATGCCCTCGTCTCGGGGCTGGCAGCTACTGTGGCGCCTATCCTTGCCGGTATCGGTGCAGACTGGTTCTCCGGGCAGGAACTGATGGTCACCTTCCGCTGGGTTTCGACCGCCATGGAACTCAAAGAGGTCCAAGTGCAGGCGATCAGCATACGCGGTCTAGATTTCCTCTTCCTCTTCGCCTTTCTCACCGGTCAATACGCCTTACACCGGCTGCTGGCCGTCCAGGAAACTGGCGAGATTGAAGAGGAGATCGTGGTGCAAACCCTCTTTGCCCAGACGCGGAAAGCGATGCGGCACGTATCTAACGTGGCAGGAATGCGGCTACTCACCTATTTCCCGTATAGCCGTTTACGAGACGTTGCCACCAGACACCCAACCATGCGCCTTCCCTGGAAGGCACAACTAGAGAGGAGGCAGGAGATGCCCCGCTTTCGTAAAGGGAGAGCCAAAAAGGCCGGACTTCCTCCCGGAACCCTGGTCTATGTGGGGGAGGAACGGCTTCCAGACGTGACCATTACCCTATTCGCTTATGATGAGCACCGCTTGCAGGAGCAGGAGGTCAAAACGGTAGAGGAATGCCTCCCCTTCCGGGAAAAACCGGGCGTGACCTGGATCAATGTGGATGGGATTCAGCAGGTCGAGGTGCTGGAGAAACTCGGCGCGTATTTCGGCCTGCATCCCCTTGTCCTGGAAGACATCGTCAATACCGAGCAGCGTCCCAAAGTGGAAGATTTTGGGGAGTACCTGTACCTGGTCTTGAAGATGGTGCAATACCAGGCCGAACGGCACGAGATCGTGATCGAACAGGTGAGCCTGGTCCTGGGAAAAGACTTTGTCCTCTCTTTCCAGGAGCAGGCTGGCGACGTGTTCCAGCCGGTACGGGAGCGGCTCCGCAGTGGGAAGGGACGCATACGCAAAATGGGGGCCGACTATCTCGCCTATGCGCTGGTCGATGCCATCGTCGATCACTACTTTCTGCTCCTGGAAAACCTGGGAGAGCAGATGGAAGACCTGGAAGAGGAGCTGATCACCCATCCCATGCCCGAAACCCTGCATACCATCCACAAACTCAAACGAGAGATGCTCTTCTTGCGTCGATCGATCTGGCCCTTGCGGGAGGTGATCAGTGGCCTGAGTAGAGGCGAATCCCCGCTGATCCAGAAGACGACCGGTGTTTTCCTGCGCGACGTCTACGACCACACCGTACAGGTCATCGATACCATCGAAACCTTCCGGGACATGCTCTCTGGCATGCTCGATATCTATCTCTCCAGTGTCAGCAATCGCCTGAACGAGGTGATGAAAGTTTTGACCATCATCGCCACCATCTTCATCCCGTTGACCTTTATCGCCGGGATCTATGGGATGAATTTTAAATATATGCCCGAGCTGGAATGGCACTGGGGCTACCCGGTGGTCTTACTCCTGATGCTCGGCATCGCCTGTGTTATGCTGATCTACTTCCGGAAGAAACAGTGGCTATGATTTCACAGGACCTGATAGGTACTCGATAACTGGGAAGAGAACCATGGAAGGGATAGGAAGAGAACTGATCAGCCGGATAATCCTCTTGACCCCCCGTATTGTTGTGGGACTCCTGATCGGCGTCCTCTTCTGGGTTGCCAGTGTCTTGCTCCATGCCTTGTGTCTTCGCATCGGTCAGAAGAGGGAACTCCACCACGATGTCCTGATCCTGCTGGGACAGGTGGTCAAGGGGGGACTCATCACTGTGGGAATCATAACCGCCCTGGGAACCATGGGCATCAACGTTTCTGCCCTGGTGGCGAGTTTGGGTCTCACCGGTTTTGCGTTGGGTTTTGCTTTTCGAGATGCGCTCTCGAATCTGCTTGCCGGGGTTCTTATCCTTATC
>RFHZ01000634.1 GCA_003696125.1 Nitrospinota bacterium | reverse complement strand
GTAACGAGTAACGAGTAATGAGTAACGAGTGATGAGTAATGAGTAATGAGTAACGAGTAATGAGTGATGAGGACTGAGGACTGAGTAACCCCTTTGTCCCTTAGAGTCTTTGTGCCTGTGTGCCTGTGCCTCTCCGTGTCCCCCGTGTCTCTATGGTGCTTTAATCCCTTTGTGCCTGGTTTCACGCCAGAGAAACGATCTCTTCCTGCATCGTGGTCAGGTCCACGATGGCGATGGTCGATTTGCCCGTGACCCAGCCCCCCACCTCACCGGGATTGAGTATCAGCGTCTTCCCAACGCGGCGCACCTCCAGGTTATGGGTATGCCCGTAGATCAGGAGATCGAAAGCCCCGGCCTGGGCCAGGGAGTCGATCAGATGGGGCTCGTGCATGAGCAGGATCCTGCGTCCCCCTGCTTCCAGCGGGTAGGGGGGGAGATGGATCTCCATCCCGATGGCTGCCGCTCTCTTCGTTAACCCCAACCGCTCCCCGTCGTTATTCCCCCACACCCCGATCACCTTACCGGAGAGGCCCTCCAGGGGATTCAGGGCAAAGGGGGCAATAAAATCCCCACCGTGCAGGACCAGCTCCACTCCCGCCTGCCGGAAGCGACTGACAGCAGCCTGAATTCGAGGAACATTATCATGCGTATCGGACAGAACGCCTATCTTCATCAGCACTTCTCCCTTTTGATATGGTGAAACCCACTCACCAGACGGCAGAACACCCTCTTCCCGGATCATGAGCATGGGAAACAGAGCAGATGACCAGATCCGGTATCACCGCTGCGCGTGCTTCCCATGTCCGTGCAAGGCCTGGAACACCTTCTCAGCCGTGATCGGCAACTCGCGTATCCGTACCCCTACCGCATCGTAGATGGCATTGGCGATGGCCGCCGCTGGCGGGACGATCGGGGACTCTCCTACCCCCATGGCGCCGTACGGTCCCCCCCCGGTCCGGCTCTCCACCAGCGTCGTCTCGATGCGGGGCACATCGAGTGCACTCGGAATCTTGTAATCGAGGAGAGAAGCGTTGAGCACCCTGCCCTGCTCGACGATCAATCCCTCGGAAAGGGCAGAACCGAGACCATGGGCGATCCCGCCTTCGATGTTCCCGACGATGGAGAGCGGGTTCAGGGCATACCCCACATCCTGGACATTGACATAGCGGACCACGGTCACCTGACCGGTCTCCGTATCGACCTCCACCTCCACCATGTGCACGGCAAAGGGGGGAGCACCCCAGACCGGTGTCCCTGATCCAGAAGCCACCAGGGCACCCTGGGGATGGGTCAGGGCCCTGGCGTACAGCTCACTAAAAGGGATCGCTTTTTCCGGTGAACCCTTGACCCGTACCGTCCTCTGCACCAGTTCCAGGTCCTGCGGATTGGCCTCCAGCAGCTCAGAGGCCAGGGCAATGATCTGGTCCCGTACCTGGCGAGCCGCCTGCTGCACAGCATTCCCCATGCTGGTGGTAAAGAGGCTCCCATAGCTCCCCTGGGCCGGGGGAGCGGCATCGGTGTCTGTGGTGCGGATCACCACGTCCTCCAGGGAGACGCCGAGCTCTTCAGCCACCACCTGGGCAATGGAGGTAAAGGAACCGGAGATATCGACCCCACCGGTCAGCACGCCGATGGTGCCGTCCTCATTCACCTTGACCCCGGCACTGCTCGGGGCTGCCCCTCCTCCTTTCTGGCCGATCGCCATGCCGTACCCGTGTCCCGGACGGCGTTTCCTGTTTCGCCATCCGGCCTGTTCGGCTGCTTTCTCCAGTGCTTCCCGGAGGCCGAGTGCCGGGAGCCGGTGGCCGTCAAGGGTCTGATCCCCTTCTTTCCAGGCATTCTTCAGGCGCATGTCGAGCGGGTCGATCCCCAGCTCGGCGGCCAGCGTATCGATCTGGGATTCCAGGGCAAACCCCAGTTCAGGTGCGACCAGCCCGCGCACCGCTCCCTGGGGACGGTTATGCGTGGCCACCAGCAGCAGCTCGTTTTTGACGTGCGGGATGCGATAACCGGTACCCAGGTGCAGGGACATCATGACCACCCCGGGCTGGATGTCGGCCAGGGCTCCCCAGTCGATAACGATCCGGGCCTGATTGGCCACCAGGGTGCCGTCACGTTTGACCCCGCTCTTCAGGGTGATGGTGCAGGGGGGACGGGGTCTGCCGGCAACAAACTCCTCTTCCCGGGTCAGGACCAGTTGGACCGGCCGGCCGGTCTTGTACGCCAGCAGGGCACAGATCGGCTCGTTGATCGGTTGCGTCTTTCCTCCAAACCCTCCCCCGATGTGGAGCGGGAGCACACGCACCCGGGTCATAGGGAGACCCAGCGCTGCGGCCGTGCCGGCACGGATACGAAACTGGGCCTGGGTGCTGGTCCAGATGGTGACCCTCCCATCAGCCGTCGCTTCGGCCAGGCAGGAGTGGAGCTCGATATACCCCTGGTGGATGGCATTTCCCTGGTAGGTATGTTCCAGCACCAGGTCGGCCTGGGCCAGACCGGCTTCGATGTCGCCTGCGGTGAGCGTATCCGTATAGATCAGGTTAGAGGAGAGCGGTTTGCCGTTCCTCGACTCCCAGACCAGGGGGGCACCGGGTTTGAGCGCTTCCTCTGGGGTAAAGACGGCCGGGAGCTCCTCATACTCGACCCGGATCAACTCGAGCGCCTCTTCAGCCGTCTCCCTGTCCACCGCTGCCACCGCCACCACCCCCTCGCCCGCGAAACGCACCACCTGGTAGGCCAGTCCAGACTGGCGCTCCGGCCGGGCAAAATCGGCTGCCGTGACGATCGCCTTGACCCCTGGCAGACGCAGCGCCCTGGTGGTATCGATCTCTCGGATACGGGCATGGGCATAGGGACTGCGGAGGATCCTGGCCTGCAGCATCCCCACCCGCATCAGATCACCCCCAAACCGGGCCTGACCGGTCACCTTTTCCAGCGCATCGATCCGGGGAAGCCCTTTTCCCACTACCGCCTGTGTGTGCATCCTTTCCTCCTCCTTCCCTGCCCTGCAGGGTGAATCGGTTTTTAGAGTACCTGGAAGACCTTGAGCCAGCCTGGACGGAGAGTGTTGACCTCCTCGATCGCCGAGGGGGAACCGAGCACGACCACGCGTCCCTCCTCTCTGACCCGATCCAGCACATCGGCAAAGGCCCGAAAATCGGCTACCGACGTCGAGAAGATCTCCTCCCGTCGCTGCTGGCGAAGCTCATCCGTCTCCCCCACCAGGTAACGCAGCATCGAGGAGTAACCTTTGGCATCAGGGAGCTGGTAGGCGTCCATATCCCCGATGGCACCGATGATACTCTTGGTCAGTTCTTCCTCACGAAGGGGGGTGTGACGGAGGAAATGGCCAGTCTGATCGTAGACCTCCAGGGTCTTCAGGAGATTGGGATCGCGATAGGAGGCGAAGTTCAAAACCCCGGAGCGATGATCGAAGAGACAGAATCCCCCGTACGCCCCTCCCTGTACCCGCACCCGGTCCCAGATCCAGGTGGTACGGAGATAGCGGATGATGACCGCGGCCGAGCCGTGCAAGGTGTAGCCGAGCCGGTAGATGTTGGCCCCTTTGCCCACGTAATTGACCTGAGAGGGGATGGTCATCCCCTCAAAGCCGGAACCGTAATGAGGAGACCAGGTGACCAGGGCAGGAGAGGCGGCCGGCAGGGCAGAGAGAAAGGCCTCCAGTTTGGGGGCGATGGGTGTCCAGTTGGCCTCATCCAGGGTCACGTTACAGAGCATGGTGTTCCGGTTGAGGAGCAGGCGACGGATCTCTTCCAGGGTGGAGAGCACCTGTGACCAGTTCTCCTCCACCTCCTGCACCAGGCGACGCAAGAAGAAGAGGTAGCTCACCCCACCCATCTGCTCTGCGGCCCAGTCTGCTTCGTTGAAACAGGAGCGGAGCCGCAGGCTGACCAGGCTGTGCCCGCTGTACAGGACCTCCTCTTCCTGCTCTGCCTTCTCCTCCAGCACCATCTGCCGGAAGCGCTCCTGGTTGTCGAAGCGGACGGTGAGGAGCACATCCTTGAGGATAGCGAGCAGGTCATCCACCTGCGAGGTCATCGCCTTGCTCCGCAGGAAGAGCCAGGCCGCTCCCCTGTCGGTACCCCGTATCATGGAGGTAAAGGAGGTGGGCCAGATCCCTCCTGTCTTGCGCCCGATCCGCTGGGAGAGCCGGACAAAATCCTCCTTCTCCGTGCCGATCTCGAGCAGTGCCCGGCCGAAGAGGGGGAGATAGGGGAGGTACTCCTGCGGTAAGGCATGCAGGTTAAAGCCGACATCCAGGTAGAGGATGCCGTTGGTAAAGAGGTCGTGATAGAGGACCGGTGTTCCCTGCTGCTCCAGTACCGCCAGGGGAACGGTTTTTACCTTGCGGTCCAGGTCACTCAGCTTGAGACTGGGGATGGTGGCCAGCGCTTCTGGTGGATCAGGCGTCTCCTGCAACCGTTTCAGGGTCTGCGTATTCTCGATGATCGCCTGCACCTCCTCTGCCCTCAGCCGGGCCCGTATCTCGGCCAGGCGCGCCTTTTCCGCTGCCTCTTCCCGTGGACCCAGCTCCGGATCGGGTTGCAGGATGAGGGTGGTGCGGTGGGGATTCTGGAGGAAGTAGCGGGTCAGCAACGACTCGAAATAGCGTTCACCGGCCTTTACACGGGATTTGATGGCGGTCAGAGGTGCCGCAAAGGCTATCGGTGCCAGCGGATCGGCACCGTACAGCCAGGTCACCAGCGCGCGGAGCATCAGCACCAGTCCCCGTGGATAGGACCCGGTGTTGTTTTCCCGCAGGCGGAACTCGACCGTGTTGAGGGATGCTTCTACCGTCTCCGGATCGATCCCCTCCTGGGCCAGCCTGGTCAGGGTCTCCAGGATGAGTACTTCTACCCTGTCTGCGTCCTCCACCGCCATCCCCTTGAGTCCGGTGGAGAAGTACATCTGCCGCAGATCCCCTTCCAGTCCCACCCCGGCCAGATCTTCTCCCAGTCCCGAATCGATGAGCGCCTTGCGCAAGGGGGAAGCCGGGGTGCCGATGAGGATGTGTGCCAGGATGTGGAGGGCCAGGGTCTTTTCCGGATCGGTGGTCTCGTCGAGGAGCCAGTTGACCGTGGTCATCCCCTTCTTACCCTTCTCCTCCTGCCCGACCATGTAAGAGCGGTGGAGACGCCTGGGCTGGTCAAAGCGGGGCTGCAGGGGAACGGTGGCCTCGACGGGCAGGGGAGCAAAGTCCTGCAGATAGGCTGCGAGAATCCGGAGGCGTTCTTCCGGGTCATCGTTCCCGTAGAAGAAGATGCGGGCGTTAGAGGGATGGTAATAGGTCTGATGGAACTTCTTGAACTGTGCATAGGTCAGGTTAGGGATCTCTCTGGGGTCCCCTCCGGAATCGAAACGATAGATAGTATCAGGGAAAAGGGATTGCTGGGCGTACTCGGCCAGCACCCGGTCGGGGGAGGAGTACGCCCCCTTCATCTCGTTATAGACCACCCCCTTGATGGTGAGCGGGTCTTCCGGTTTTTCCAGCTCATAATGCCACCCCTCCTGCTGGAAGATATGAGGGGTCAGACGCGGGTAGAAGACGGCATCGAGGTACACATCGATCAGGTTATAGAAGTCCTGCAGGTTCTGGCTGGCCACCGGATAGCAGGTCTTATCCGGATAGGTCATGGCATTGAGAAAGGTCTGGAGTGAGCCCTTGAGCAGCTCTACAAACGGTTCCTTGACCGGGTATTTGCGTGAACCGCACAGCACAGAATGCTCCAGGATGTGGGGAAGACCGGTGGAGTCGGCAGGGGGGGTGCGGAAGGTGATGCCAAAGACCTTGTTTTCATCGTCGTTTTCCAGGGAGAGCACCTCGGCACCGGTTTGTATATGGCGAAACAGTCGAGCCGTGGTCTTGAGTTCAGGGATCTCCTGCTCACGGATGAGTTCGAAACCGTGTAGTGTAGTCATCTTCTCCTCTCTCTAAAACCAGAAATGAGATGCGTTCCAGGGACCGTTCCAGGGTATCGACTCTACCTGCAAAGACATCACCACACCATGACCTCCAGTTTCCTGCCTGGCCGGTCATGGCGAGACGTGGCCTGTCAAAGTCACTGGTACAGCCTGATCCGCCAGAAGTCCGGCAACGCGGTTTACTGTATTGTACCATGTGCGGGTAAAAATTCAAGGGAGGAGGGCGCAGCGACGCTGCAGGGAAAAAACTCTCGCCAACCATTCTATTCTATGATATGGTAAGCTTGCCTGAGGGAAGAGTTGTTCTTGATTTTACCCGGAGTTTGCGTCAACATTGAGGGAGAGACCTATGAAGATCGTCTTTGAAAACGCCTTTGTGATCGATGGCAAGGGGAAGACCCTCTCCGATGCCACGGTCGTTGTGGAGGGGAATACCATCACCGCGGTGGGACAGCAGGTACCGGTTCCTCCCGATGTGGACAGGCGGATCGATCTGCAGGGGAAGACCCTGATGCCCGGCCTGATCGATGTCCATACGCATGTGGTGGGTGGGGATGTGCTCGGCGGCCATTCTGATCCGCGGGTGGCGCGACGCATGGATGAACCGGCAGCCATGTGCGCCTTCCGGACTGCGGAGGCGGCTCGCCGCACCCTGCATGCCGGGTTTACCACCATCCGCGTGGTCGGCTCACGCGACTATATCGATGTGGATCTGCGGGAAGCGGTGAAGGAAGGGCTGATCGAAGGACCACGTGTGGTGGCCTGTGGGCCGGGGGTTACCATGACCGGTGGTCATGCCTGGTACCTCTGTGAGGAGGCCGATGGGGTGGAAGGGGTACGGAAGG
>RFHZ01000633.1 GCA_003696125.1 Nitrospinota bacterium | reverse complement strand
GTAACCTCCACATCTTCGGTCAGTGGTGGGGTACGAAAGACGAGGACATCGTGACGGGAGGCCAGGGGGAGATAGGGCGGTTTGCAGCCGAAGAAACGCGGGTCTTCCTTCTGATGATAGGCGCCCGGGATGCCGATGTTATCCCGCTCTCGCTGCGTATTGGGGATCTCCGGTGCTCCCTCAGGACGGGGGAGGAGCCCGGCCAGGGAAGACATGTTGCCGCCGATGGTGGGTACCGGGTTTTTCGGATCGTACTGGTAGCGGGAAGGGGGAATATCCGGACCCGGTTTTTCCGGGCGCAGGCTCCCATCGGCGTGCAGGTAGAAGGGGGTATAGCGGGTACGCTGCAGCGGCCACTCCTGCTCCTCTCGCCAGCGTCCCCCATGATTGATCCGTCCCGCGCTGTTCCGGGTGCCGTCCCCCCCGCCCATGACAAAGATCTTCACCGGTGCTTCCCGGTCCAGCCCGGTATCCTTCCCCTTCAGGTAGTGATCGAAGAAGCGGAGGTGGAAGGCATAGAAGTCGATGGCCGCTTCCGGACCAAAATCGGCATCCCCGGCATAGGTCAGTCCCGGGGTATCGCCCCCGTGGGTCCAGGGTCCCATGATCACCCGCACCGGCGCGCTCTTCATGCGGGAAAGGGCGGTGAAGTTGTCGAGGGTAGAGCGGGTGTAGGAATCGTACCAGCCTCCACAGTAGTAGGTGGGGACATCGGCATGTTCCTGGTAGTACTCCTCGATGTTCAGTCCACGCTGTTTCCAGAACTCGTCATAGTCTCCGTGCTGGATCAGATCGAACGCCCACTCCTCGTAGCGGGGAATCAGGCTCAGGGGAGAGCAGCCCTTCTTAAAGGGCGTACGGGTGAGCCACTCCCGCACATTGACCTGTCCCAGTGCCCTGGCAATAGCCGGATCGGCCAGCGCCTCCTTGCTCACCGCCCCTCCCCAGAAGGCCCAGCAGAGGAAACGGATCTCAAAGGCACCGTTATGGCGAACCGAGCTGGTATGGGCATTAGAGCCGGACTGGTTGACCACCATGGCGGCGAGATGGGGTGGGTTGAGCGAGGCCAGGGCGCTCTGTGTCCAGCCGGCATACGAGGTACCCAATGTGCCCACCTTGCCGTTGCACCAGGGCTGGGCAGCGATCCACTCCACCGTATCGTACCCATCCTCTGCCTCCCGGGTCAAAAAGTAGAAATCCCCTTCTGACCGGAAGCGTCCCCGGCAGTCCTGGATCACCACCACGTATCCCCGTCGCACAAAGTACTCCGCCTTGGGCAGGAAGCGGGTCGCATCCCCTTTGTTGTACGGTGTCCGCTCCAGGAGAGCGGGTAGCGGTTCGCTCAGAGGAGTGCCGTTGCGGGCAGGACGATAGATGTCTGTGGCCAGTCCCACTCCATCCCGTGCCTTGACCATGACATCACGCATCACCACCACATCGTATGCCGGTGCAGAACTTTCCATCCTCTTGACTCCTTCTAGAACTAAGATACAGAGATACCCGGGGTGATCCGCCTGCCCCTTATCTCCCGTAGAACACCGGTTTCTGCTTGGCCAGGAAGGCCTCGACCCCCCGGTGAAAGTCCTCCGTGTCATACAGGGAAGCGGCCAGGGCAGCCGGCTCCTCGATACCGCGCAACTCCGGATTCTCAAGACAGGTGTTGATCGTCTGTTTGGATGCCCTCAGGGAGAGGGGAGCGTGACTGGCGATCTTGCGGGCGAGGGCATACGTATACGTCTCTATCTGTTCTGGGGGAACCACCCGGTTGACCAGGCCGATCTGTAGAGCCTCGCCGGCCTCGATCAGCTCGGCGGTAAAGAGCATCTCCTTGACCCGGGCCGGCCCGACCAGGCGGATCAGGCGCAGGGCGTTGCGGTAGTCTACGGTATGTCCCAGGCGAGCGATGGGAATCCCGAAGCGGGAACCGGTGGCTGCGATACGCAGATCGCAGGCGGCAGCCACCTCCAGACCAGCCCCGACCGCAAACCCTTCGATCAGGGCGATGGTGGGGAGGGGAAAGGTCTCGATGGCCCGGATGAAGGCTTCCAGGTGATGATAGTGTTCCAGCGCTTCTTGGGCTCCCCAGTGTACAAACTGGGTGATATCGTCTCCCGAGGCAAAGGCCTTGCCTCCGGCCCCCCGGATGATGAGCACCCGCATATTCTCCTCCTTTTGCAAGTCCTGGAGAAGGGGGGGAAGGGCACGTTGCATCTCCTCGTTGAGGGCGTTACGGCTTTGGGGTCGGTTGAAGAGGAGCGTGGCCAGGGGCGGCTCCTTTTGCAACAGTAAAGGGGGTTCGGTCATCTATACTCTCCTTTATGCTCTTTCCAGTTCCTGTTCCAGCGCCTGCAGGATCTGTTCAGCCGTCTGGAGCACTGCCTGCGCATCTGTCTCTGTCAGAACAGCATGAGGATCGTAACGCGATTTGTTCCGCCGGTCTAAGGCCTGGTTAAGCGCCCGACCCAGATCAGCACTCAGGACGTGTTCCTGTTTGATAAGAAGCCGACTAAACTGTGTGATCAGCCCGCTATGGGTTTTGGGAAGCTTACGCATACGCAAGACCAGAAAAGCCCTCACACAGAGTTCAGCCGCATTGTAGGCGAGGTCGATCACGCCTCGCACGTTTTCCGGGGTGCCTATCGATCGGGCCATGGCCAGGTAGGTATGGGCCAGTCCCAGCAAATCCTCGGCCTCTCGCCTGGCGGTCTCCTCCTCCGGCAAGCTATATACCTCCTTCCCGCTTTCCCGAATCAGGGAGAGAAAATAACGTGGCCGACGAAAATCGTCCAGGCAGTACACCAGCGGCTCAACACGCTGGCCGTAGTCGAGGAGCACGGTAAAGGCCACGTTGGACGCCTCTTCCTCGATCTCCCGCAGGTCACCAGTGCCGATGAGCAGGACATCGATATCACTCTCCTCCCAGGCATCTCCCCGTGCCACGCTCCCATAGAGGATTACCTTGACGATCCTCTTCCAGCTTGGTTGCTGGCGCAGGCGATGGAGAAAGGCGTCAAACGCAAACCGTTTGGCTGTCAGCGTATCCTCCACAGCCCCTCCTGCAGGTATCTCTTGGCTCCATGGCCAGAGCCAGGGAGCGGTATCTATCTCTGCCTGCCAGCGCTCTCTAGGCTGGATACATGGATATATGCTAGGGGATATGTGGCGGGATGTCAAGAAAGAGTCTGCTTTCGTACCGGTCTTCAAGGTCACGGTGCAAACCGCTCCTACACTGGGAACATCCTGTGGTCATGACGAAGCGCGTCAGATTCCCAGAGGCACATAGCTACTTAAGGAATTGACAAAAGGGAAAGAATCGCGTATTTTTCTTGGGTACCTAACCGGAGATGGGGAAGGGTCCATCTCCGGAGATGCGTTCTCTAATTATACAGGTCCCCATCCCGGGGAAAAGTCGATATGGTCTGGATTATATGAAACGCTATGCCCGCAAGGGACAACTGTTGCTCTTCCTCTTCCTCTTCCTCTCTCCTCTGGCTGAAGCAGCGGTATCCTCCACCGATCTCACCATCGACGTGATGGTGGGCTTTCGCGGTGTCTTCAAACTCGAGCACTGGACCCCTCTGCTGATCACCGTAGAGAATCGCGGTCCTGGTCGGCGAGGGACCTTGCAATGGACGGTCTATGGGGGACGGGAGTATCTGGGGGAGAATATTGTCACCACCTACCGGCGACCGGTAGACCTTCCCCACAACTCGCGGAAGCGGTTTAAAACCATTACCATGATCAGTTCCTACAATACCCCCATGCTCTTTCGATTCATAGAGAAGGGGGGCAGGGTGGTGGCAGAGAAGAAAGTCACTCTTCCCCCTCATCCTCCTTTAGAGAAGCTCTTGCTCGGATTGAGCCAGGGGTTCCCGCTCGATTTCTTTACCGTGGTACCGGAACGCCGCACCCAGGTGGTCTACCCGCGTCTTGAAGACCTCCCGGATCAGGTGTACGGGTACGACAGCGTCGACGCGATCGTGGTGCACCAGGTGCCTCTGCGGTCCCTGACTCCCGCCCAGATGCAGGCCCTACAGCAGTGGGTAGCCTTAGGAGGCCGGCTGATCTTCTCCAGCGGGGCGCACTATTCCCTCTACCAGGATCCCCGTCTGGCCTCTCTGCTCCCGGTGAAGATCCAGGGACTGGTGGAGCTGCACAGCCTGCACAGCCTGGAAAAGCTGTACGGGGCTCCGATCCCCACTCC
>RFHZ01000632.1 GCA_003696125.1 Nitrospinota bacterium | reverse complement strand
GTCCCATCCAGGAGACGACCGTTCCGCCGGATTTCAGTCCCCGCATCGCACAGCGCCGGCCGGCCACCGAGGCACCATTCGCACTGTCCACAGGAAAAGCGCCAGAGCGGGATCACATGATCCCCCTTCTGCACACTGGTCACGCCAGGGCCGACCATCTCAATGATCCCTGCCCCTTCGTGCCCTAAGATGGCTGGCAAGGGGGCTTCCAGATCTCCCTTGACCACATGCAGATCGCTGTGACAGACTCCACCAGCGACCATACGTACCATCACCTCACCCGCTTTGGGTTCTTCGACTTCGACCTCTTCGACGACAAAGCGGGTCTTCGGCTCATACAATACGGCTGCTTTCATCCTCTCACCCCTCTCTCCGATGGAATCCTGACCATTATCCCTGCCTGATTATAGCATATCGTCCCTTCCGGGTCGGTAACAGATGAGTAGTTACCCTCAATATGCCATGAAGGAGGGGAGGATGCAACCAGAATCCTCGGCCTGCCAGGGCAGGATGCGGTATAATAAGCCGGTCCGGGCAGAGTATCCTGGTCTGTACCCGGCCGGCTGCACAGCCCAGAGGATACTTTTCCATAGGAGGTGAAGCATGGCGAGGATCATCAGTGTTCACGAGTATCTCCTTAGACCTGAGAGCAATGAGGCAGAGTTCAGGCAGGCGCTCCTTGCCGCCCAAAGACGGGGCCTGCTCCGGCTCCCTGGCCTTGTGGAGCATCATTTTCTTCAGGGGATAAAGGGAGCGGGTAGGGGGCAATATGCTGCCTTGTGGATCTATGAGAGTCGAGAAGCCTGGGAGCGGCTTTGGGGTTCACCGGACCAGCCACGACAGAGGGAAGAATACCCGGAGAACTGGAAGATCTGGGAGGAGGAGGTTTTGGCCCCTTTTCTCCAGCAGGACCCGGATCAGATCCGGTTTACCGCATACGAGGAGTGGGGAGGGTAGTATCTTGCTGGAGGCCTTTTTCATCTCCGGGGAGCCCGAGGCGGGCCAGGAGGAAATAAAAAGGTTGACAAGCACCTCCTGATTGCTTATATTAAGGAAAACCTGACCCAGGCCTTCCTGACACGCTGTTCCGTATTCTCCTTTCCTGATTTCACTGTGCCGGTAAAGGGGGAGAAACATTTAGGGGAGAGGGAGGAGGGGTTCGTCTATCTCGTAAGGATCGTTGAACAAAAGCACAAAAGGGTATACAGCAGATGGCAACAGAAAACAGGGTACGAAAACAGGGACCACGATGGATTCATCGTCTGGCCCTCTTCACCGCAGGTATCACGTTTTTACTGGTCTGCCTGGGGGGACTGGTCACGAGCAAAGGGGTCGGACTGGTCGTTCCTGACTGGCCTACCACGTTTGGGTACAACATGTTCCTGTTCCCCTGGTCCAAGATGATCGGGGGGATACTATACGAGCATGGACACCGTCTGCTGGCCACGGTGGTCGGATTTTTCACCGTGCTGGTAGCCCTGGCCATCTGCCTGAAAGAGACCCGGATATGGTTGCGTTGGTTTAGTGTGATCATCCTGGGATTCGTTATCCTCCAGGGACTCATAGGCGGACTACGGGTTATACTGCTCCGGCAGATCATCGCCTCTCTCCATGGGGTGCTGGCCCATACCTTCTTTGCCCTGATGGCCAGCCTTGTCCTCTTTACTTCCCGGGAATGGGTGGAGCCCCCGTTGCGTATCCATACCGAGGCGATGAAACGTCTGCGCTGGCTTTCGGCAGGGACAACAGGAGCCATTTACCTGCAGATCGTGTTTGGAGCGGTGTTGCGCCATACAGGTAGCCGGCTGGATGCGCACCTCTTTTTTGCCGGTCTGGTTTCGGTCCTCATTTTTGTTCTGGCTGCCCATATTCTGAGAGGTCATGCGGATCAGGTGAAGCTCTACCGTCCCATGACCATACTGTGGAGTTTGCTCCTCGTCCAGCTCCTGCTAGGCGGGGGAGCGTATCTGGTAAAGTTTACTCCTGTGGGAGCATCTTTAGGCTTCAATTGGATCGTGGCGATAGCGACCCTTCACGTTGCGGTCGGTTCGTTGATGCTGGTAACGAGTCTGGTGCTGACGTTGCGTATATTCCGCATGCTTGCCTTACCGGCTAATGACCCGCATTTGGTTTCGGAATCGCTATCCGTATAACACGGAAACCATAAGAGGAGATAGCGTTGTCAAAGAGAGGGAATTTTACACTAGCCCGTCGTGAGAAACAGATCAAGGCCTTCCTGGAGCTCAGCAAGCCGGGAGTCCTCTTCATGGTCCTGGTAACGGCGGGAATGGGCTTTTATCTGGGAGCCAGCGGGTGGTCAGACTGGTCTCGTCTGCTCTGGACCCTGCTCGGTACCGCTCTGGCAGCGGGAGGATCCCTGGCGCTCAATCAGTACCTTGAGCGGGACCTCGATGCCTGCATGCGACGAACTCGCTCTCGACCACTTCCTGCCGGCCGGCTGCAGCCACGGGAAGCGCTCGTTTTCGGCCTGGTGACCATGCTGGGAGGGTTGCTGGTACTGGCTTGCCTCGTCAATGGACTGAGTGCCCTCGTCACCGCGGTTACGGCGATGAGTTACCTCTTCCTCTATACCCCTTTGAAACGAAGGACACCTTTCTGTAGTATCGTCGGTGCTATTCCTGGGGCTTTGCCCCCGGTCACCGGATGGGTAGCAGCCCGCGGAGAGCTGAGCATCGAGGCAGGGGTGCTTTTTGCCATCCTCTTCCTCTGGCAGATGCCTCACGCCCTGGCCATTGCCTGGCTGTACCGGGAGGATTATGCCCGGGCCGGAATTCGAGTGCTGCCGGTTGCCAATCCGGATGCCGTCATCACCGTCCGTCAGGTGGTGAGTAACTGTGTGGCCTTGTTCCCGGTTGCCCTGTTTCCTACCCTCATCGGGCTGACCGGGGTGGTCTATTTCTTTGCCATGTTCTTCCTGGGAGTGATTTTCTTGGGATGTGGCATCGATCTGGCACGCTCATGTTCGCCCAAGGCTGCCCGCCGGCTGGTCAAGGTTTCCTTTATCTACCTGCCCATCCAACTGGCCCTCATGGCCTTTGATCGCCTGATTTTCTAAAGCAGGAATCTCTCGGGAGGAAAAGGGGATCCTGTCTTTTCCGCAGGAGAGGTGTATCTATAAGGAGCGAAAAGGGGAGCAGTGAACGTCGTTGCCTTTCTACCCACACTCAATGCGATACTCAACGGGATGAGTGCCTGCTTTCTCTGTGGAGGATACTTCTTCATCCGGCAAAAGAGGGTCACCCCTCACAAGCGCTGTATGGTTTCTGCTTTTACCACCTCTATCCTCTTCCTGCTGAGTTATCTGGTTCTCCGCTATTTTGCCGGTTTTACCCGCTTCACGGGGCAGGGGTGGATCCGACCCCTCTACTTCACCATCCTGATCTCTCACACCCTCCTCGCTGCGGTGATCGTCCCCCTTGCCCTGGTAACGCTGTACCGGGCCTGGCAAGGCGAATTTTCCCGTCACACCCGCATTGCCCGCTGGACCCTTCCCCTTTGGCTCTATGTGTCAGTAACCGGCGTTGTTATCTACTTCATGCTCTACTGATCTCCTCCCCTCTCTCCCCGTATCTGTTTCCGGTTCGTGGTATCACCGCTAGGGGGTAGCCCAAACGCTGGGGGGTGGGGGCTACCCTGCAAGGGATCACTGGAGAGAATCCTCTTTTCACCAAATTGAGACAGATCCCTCTCCCCCTCTATCCTGGAAAAGTGAAAAGCAGCAGACTATAATGGGTAAAGGGGAGGTGTATCCCGAGGGTATGAAGATGCAGGTGGCAGCGATGAAGGAAAGGAGGGAGCCGATGGTCATCGCCAAGAAGGTACAGCAGCAGTTAGCCCGTGCATCCTGGATCCGCAAGATGTTTGAGGAAGGAGCAGCGCTCAAGGCCCAATACGGCGAGGAAAACGTCTTCGATTTTTCTCTGGGGAATCCGGTACTGGAACCCCCTCCCCAGGTGCAGGAACGTCTACAAAGCCTGGTTACCCATCCTGAGCCCGGTATGCACCGCTATATGCCCAATGCAGGGTATCCAGAGACCCGGGCGGCTGTGGCCCGGTACCTCGCGGATGCCGAGGGACTCCCCTTTACCCGTGAGCACATCGTCATGGTATGTGGTGCCGGGGGAGGGTTGAATGTTGTCCTCAAGGCCCTCTTGGATCCGGGGGATGAGGTGATCATCTTGCGTCCCTATTTTGTCGAATACCTCTTTTACATCGATAACCATGGCGGGGTCTCTCGTATCGTGGACACCGACGCGCAATTCCGTCCCGATCTCGACCAGATTGCCAGCGCCATCACGGGGAAAACCAAAGCCCTCTTACTCAATTCCCCCCATAACCCGACCGGTGTGGTGTACGATGCAGAAACCCTCACCGCGCTCGGCACCCTCCTGCGTCAAAAGGAGGCAGAGATTCAGCATCCGCTCTACCTCATCTCTGATGAGCCGTACCGGCGTATCCTGTATGATGGCCGGACTTTTGCCTCTATCTTTGCGGCGTACGAGCGTAGCATTGCGGTGACCTCGCATTCAAAGGATCTTGCCCTGCCCGGAGAACGTATCGGCTACATTGCGGTGAGTCCTCAGATGCCAGAGGCCTCCCTGGTGGTCGATGCCCTGACCTTTGCCAATCGGATTCTCGGGTTTGTCAATGCCCCGGCCTTGATGCAGCGGGTGATAACCGGCCTGCAGCAGGTCTCCATCGATGTGCAATGGTACCAACGCAAGCGGGACCTGCTATTTGACAGCCTGACCAAAATGGGGTACAGTATGGTCAAGCCGGAGGGAGCGTTCTATATGTTTCCCCAAAGCCCGGTTCCTGATGAGCTCGAGTTTGTGAGGGCATTGCAGCAGGAGCATATCCTGACCGTGCCTGGTCGGGGTTTTGGTCAGGAGGGATATTTTCGTATCGCTTACTGTGTCGAGGACCGGACGATTGAGAATGCCCTGCCCGGCTTTGAACGCGTGGCCAAGAGGTATGGGCTCTGTTAAGAGGTGTTCCTAAGGGGAAATATTACCCCACGCTCCGGCTGGTGAAAAAGACAAAGAGCGGTTAAGGGAAAGGAGGATCTGTACATGCCTATCTATGAATATCGCTGTCTCCGCTGTGAGCATGAGTTTGAGAAACTGGTCTTCAATTCCTCGACCCCTGTGGTCTGTACGGCATGTGGTGCGGACCAGGTGATACGCAAACCCTCTCTCTTTGCGTCGAAAAGTGGCAGCCGTTTCGTCTCTTCTGTGGGGGGAGGATGCAGCACCTGTGGTGGGGGAAGCTGTGCGAGCTGTGCGAGCTATTGACCCCTTTGCAGGGATGGTAGAGAGGAGAGAAACGGAGGGAAACAGGGGATGGGGGGAGGAGCTGTAGACATGGAGGATGGTCGATGAGCTGGAAACTCAAAAGGACGATGCATGCCCTCCTGGACGCGGAGCGGGGAACGATCCGTAAATCCTGGGGAGGACAGGCCATCCGCATGGCTATCGCTTACCCAAATGTCTACTATATCGCCATGTCTAACCTCGGGTTTCAAACCATGTATCGCCATATTAACCTCCGCCCCGATACGATATGCGAGCGGGTATTCCTCCCTGATCGAGAAGAGGAGCAGGTATATCGACGCCAGCATATCCCCCTCTTCTCTTTTGAATCGCAAACTCCGGTCGCCCAGTTCGATATTCTTGCCTTCTCCATCTCCTTTGAAAACGATTACCTCAACGTCCTCAAAATTCTTGAACTGAGTCGGATCCCCTATCTCGCTGCTGACCGGGATGAACGCTATCCTCTGATCATGATCGGAGGGGCGATTACCTATATCAATCCCGAACCGCTGGCCGACTTTGCCGATCTGATTGTGGTGGGGGATGGAGAGGAGGTGATCAATCGCTATCTCGATCGCTTCCTCGCCGATATGGGACGTCCACGCCAGGCTCATCTGGCAGAGGCGGCGGCGATCGAGGGGATCTATGTCCCTTCCTTATTTTCCCCGGCCAGCTCTTCCCGTCCCGTTGTCAAGCAACGTCTCGACCGGCTGGACGAGTATGTCGCCTATTCGGCGGTTATTACTCCACATACCGAGTTTAAGAATACCCTGCTGGTCGAGATTTCCCGGGGGTGTCCCCGTCTCTGTCGCTTCTGTACCGTCAGCTACATCTATCCCAAGTTTCGCATGGTGCCTGCGGCTACGGTACTGCAACTGGTCCAGGAGCGAAAGCAAGAGGAGGGGACAGCGTCTGGAACCGCTTTTGACCGGGTAGGGCTCATCAGTTCAGCCACTTCTGATTATCGGGAGATTGAGACGCTGGCCCTGGGACTACGGGAGCTGGGTATGAAGATCAGCGTCTCTTCCCTCCGCATCGATAAGCTCCCAGAGGGGCTGTTGCAGGCTCTGGTAGAGAGTGATGGGCGCTCCTTGACCGTTGCTCCAGAGGCAGGATCAGAGCGGTTACGCGAGGTGATACGAAAGCCGATCCCGGAGGCAAAGATTCTGGAAGGGGTAGAGCGGATGCTGCAAAAGGGAGTGCAGAACCTGAAACTCTACTTTATGGTGGGATTGCCCACCGAGACAGAGGAGGATATCGAGCAACTGATCCGACTGACACTCGAGATTGCCCGGTGTATGGAGGGGTATCAAAGGGGGCAGGGACACCTGGGAGAGCTGATCCTCAGCATTAACCCGTTTATCCCTAAGCCGCTGACACCGTTTCAGTGGTGCGAGATGGCTCCTCCCAAAGTGGTGAAAGGCAAAATAGATCGAATTCGCAAAGCGTTGAGACCCTTTGCCCACATCACGGTAAAGCATGAGAGCTTTAAGAGCGCCTATCTGGAGGCAATTCTCGCCCGGGGTGATCGCAGCCTGAGTCGTTTTCTCCTGGTGACGCACCGCTGCCAGGGAGACTGGCGGAGGGCGTTGCGAGAACTGGGCTGGTCTCTAGAATCGTTCTTGACAGTCCGGGAGAACCAGGAGGGAAAGCTCCCCTGGGAGTTCATCATGAGCGAGAGCGACCGCCGGATGATCACGCGGCAATACGAGCGAGCCTTTTCCCTGCCTCTCCCCTACGAGGTTGCTCCTCCAGGAAGAGCATGATCCCCCTCATGGACTCGTTACCTTTTGTTACCGCTGACCTTCCCGGTATCCGGGGCCGGATCAAAGCCACACCGTCTCATTTTGTGGTGGAGGAGATCCCCTTATACCCACCGCTGGGGAGGGGAGAACATGTTTACGTCCGCCTGGCCCGGGAAGGGTGGACCACTCGGGCCCTCCAAAAGCGACTCGCCTCCCTCTTCTCTCTCCGTCTCACCGAGGTGGGATATGCCGGATTGAAAGACCGACACGCTGCTGTTGTGCAGACCTTCTCCCTTCACCTCCCTCACCCTGCAGAGGAGGTCATAGCCGAGTGCATCGAAGGACACCTGCCGGTGAAGGTGCTCTCGGTTCATCGTCATCCGCATAAGCTCCGCGTGGGACATCTCTGGGGGAATCGCTTCCGGATCGTCTTGCAGTGTGCTTCCCCGGAGGCGATGCAACGGGCTGAGGCTATTGCCCGGGCTATACAGGCTTGTGGTGTGCCGAACTACTTTGGAAGGCAACGTTTTGGCCGGACAGGGGATAACGCGCAAAGGGGAGAGGAACTCTTGACCACATCTCGACTCCCCGGCTCATCCTGGAAGGGACGCTTGCTCCTCTCCGCCTATCAGGCCGCATTGTTCAACGCCTGGCTGGCGGAGCGAATACGACGGGGATGGTTCCTTTCCCTGCTCTCCGGGGATATTGCCAAGAAATGGGATACCGGAGGCCTGTTCGAGGTGGAGGACGAGAGGAGAGAGTGGCCCCGCTTCCAGCGAAAGGAAATCACCTATACCGGACCGATCTACGGTTTCCGTATGCG
>RFHZ01000631.1 GCA_003696125.1 Nitrospinota bacterium | reverse complement strand
GTGATGCGCTGCGAGATGATCAAAGCCACACCGAAAGAACCCATCGAGGCCGCAAAGGTAACAGCCATGGAAGAGAGGAGCGCAGGAAGCAGCAAGGGGAAGAGAATAGAGCAAATACGTTGCCATCGGTTTGCTCCCAGACTCTTTGCCGCAACAACCAGGCGAAAATCACACTGCCGCAAGGCCGTCTCCAGGGTCAGGGTGGCCCGGGGAATTTCAAAATAGAGGTAGGCCACCACCAGACCGGTCAGCGTATAGGCACTCCCAGAAAAGAGCCGCTTCCCCAACAACCACTCACTCAGCATCGGGACGACGCCGACTCGTCCCAGCATGATAATGGTAAGAAACCCGATGATCACACCGGAAAAGGAGAGGGGAAGGGTCAAGATCATCCGCATGACGCGCTTCCCCCGGAACGCTTTTCGTGCTAAGACCCAGGCAGGAACCAAAGAAACCAGCAGGGATCCTGCCGTAACACACGTGCTCAGTACCAGGCTGGTGATCAGTGCCTCCCGATATCCGGCGTCTTGGAGCACCAAAAGATAGTTTCCCAGATTCATCCCTGCTATCCCTTTCTCCCCGAAGCCGAGACTCGTTATGCCGAGAAAGAGGAGAGGGAGACAGAGACCCCCCCCTACAAACAGGATCAGAGGCAGGAGGACGAGCCTGGGGAACCATTTTGTGTGCAGCGCCATCCCCTTTTACCTCCGGCGCCGTATCGTCTTGAGCCATGCCCGCTTCAATTGATCGGCATGTTCGGCCATATCCGGGAGAGAGGGGTTCACGGCATTCCGATACTGCTCTACCGGAGGGAACTTTGCCTGAAGCTCTGGGAGAAAGGCGGCAGGGTTGATGGGGCGGAAGAAGGCCCGGGCAAACTCTACCTGGGCCTCAATGCTGAGGAGCCAGTCCAGATATCTCCGCGCAGCTTTCTCGTGTGGAGCCCCCTTGACCATAGCCATGACCAGGGGCATGGTAATGCCGCCCTCGGCCGGGATCACCACTTCTACCGGACCCCGGTCCACCCACTTCATGGTGAGTCCATTGCCATCCGCATTGATCCAGATCGGGATCTCTCCCCGCAACACATCGTTATAGATACTCTCCCGGGGATAGGTAATGATATTGCGATCCAGTTTTTTCAGGTAGGTGAGACCTGGCTGAAAGTTCTCACTTGTCCCTCCGAGGAGTTGATTGATCCCCCAGACAAAGGTAAAAGCGGTACCTCCCCAGGTCGGGTCGTCATAGGCGATCTTCCCCCGGTATTCCGGTTTGAGGAGGTCTGCCCAGGAGCGAGGGAGGGGAGTCGCTCCCAAAGCCTCGGTATTGATGATCAACCCGATGGTTGCTGTATGAATAGTCCACCAGAGGCCTTCAGGATCCTTCAGATCGTCAGGAATCATCTCCCATCCCTGCGGTTTATAGGGCTGGTGCAGGCCCTTCTGGGCGGCTTGATAGCCGATGGCGCCGCTGTAGTATACCACATCTGCCTGGGGATGGGCCTTTTCCGCTTCGAGGGCCGCCATACTGGCCGAACTTCCCTTAGGATCGGGTGGTACTCTTACCCCATAGCGGTCAAAATATTTTTGGGTCACCTTCCCCCAATTGGCGTAGTGAGGGATATTGTCGTACTGGATGACCACGTGCTCTGCAGCCAGGGTAGTGAAAGGGACGAGGAGCAGCAGGAAAACTCCCAGAATCCACCTCTGTCTCCCAAATCGATTTTGCATTACGTGCACTCCTCTTCTTGTGTCGTTTGCCGAGTTGCCTGGCAGGTCGTGTAAATCTGTCACGCTCACGGAACTCCTGCAAAGTACATTGTCGGGAATATCGTTTCCATTGCTCCCGGTGTGTTTTGCCTCCTCTGCGGTGCAGACCTCCTGACAGCGCTGCTCTCCTGAGGCAGAGACTTCCTCAACAGAGAATCCCGGGTGCTTGCTGCTCTATATGTCGGTTTCTCCCTCGAAACCTTACTTCAATATCGCTTGTCAAAATCGTCACGGTGTGGTAGACTACCCGCACGTTTTTCTGGAAATGCTTACGGCGGTGGCTCATTGCAAAAAGGAGGTGTGGCATGGGCGAGCCGATCTTTCTCGGCTTTGGTGATCTCTATGCCACGGCTGGTGACCATATCGGTCATTTTTATCAGACCCGGGAAGAATGGAAGGCCATCCTCATTCCCTTCTTCACCGCTGGTCTCCGGGCTGGGGAGCAGTGTGTCTATATGCTACCTCCTGGACCTGGCGAGCAGGACATCCGTACCGCTTTACGTGCTGCAGAGATCGATGTCGAACACGCCCTCGCCTCTGGCCAGCTGATCCTGGCTCCTGGGAAAACAACTGCCACAGCAATGCGGGAATGGTTTCAGACTCTCATTGCCGCCATCCCCGGCCATTACCGCCTCCTGCGTTGGGGGGGAGACATGACCTGGTCACTCCGGCAGATGCCGACCAGTGAAATGCTCATGGAGTGGGAAACACTCTGTAATACGCTGCAGGACCTGCCGGCCATCTTTCTCTGTCAATACGATCTGACCCGGTTCCTGGGGAGTGTGGTGGTCGATGCGCTGCGTACCCACCCGCTCTGTATCATTCACAACGTGATCCATCGCAATCCCTTCTACACGCCACCGTCGGTTTTCCTGGCAGAGCTTCGTTCCCGGCAGGGAAAGAAAAGCAGCTAAGACCTGCTGCCAGCCAGGGGCAATATGGAAGGATGCGCTGATGACGCGGAAAGGCGAGGTCGAACGCTTTGAAGCCTTGTGGATGCTGCTCACCGCGATTACAGCGGTCAGGGAGGAGCAAGAATGTGTCCGCCTGGCCGTGACTGGGATCCCTGCGCTCCTCCCCTG